>JAEUKL010000418.1 GCA_016793005.1 Rhodospirillaceae bacterium
GGTCAACCGTTGCAAAGGCCGCACCGTCAGCCACTGCACCGTCACATACATCAAGGCTGCGGCCGTCACCGAAATGAAAACGCTTAGCGTGATGATGCCGCGCAAGTAATCCCACAACGCATTCGCAAGCGGGGCTTCTTCCAGCACCACTTCAACGATCACGCGCCGGTCGGACTGGCTTAAGCCCGTCACGCCCATGACAGTTGGACTTTTGGTGAACATGGTTTGCAGCGCATCGACCACCAGGGTGATGGGCGTGTCTTCGCGCAAATCCGAAAGCTTGGGGATCGTGGGCGGCATGCGCGGGCCCAAAGTGCGCGGCGCCATGTTGGGCCTCAGGATCGTTAAGCCCAGCATGCCGGCCTGATCCAAAAGTCGATCTCGCAGCGTGGGGTCGATACGGCCCGCAGCCGGCAGGCCCGGCACCGCCTCCAGGGCCGAAATGATCAGGTGGGCCGCATCGATCTTTTCCTGCAGGTAGTTGATGCGGAATCGGGCCAGCGACGGGGCCAGAAACAGGGCCTCGGCCAGCATCACGAACACCACGGTGAACACCAAAAGCCGCCCCGAAAGGCCAAAACGGTGGCCAAACCCGGTCGCGCGGGCTTGCGCCGGCGCGGGGCTCAGGCTTTGGGCAGGGTCTTTGGCGGCCAGGTCCATGGGCGGCACTCTACAGGGCAAGATACGGGGCGTGGAGGCTTAAAAACCCCGCGAAATGGCGAAAAAGAGCCATTTTTTGGGCTCTTCACAGGGTTTTTTGCCGACTCCTGAATTGACTCATGAGGCCAGCCCCCGTATACACCCCCCGACTTTGAGCGAGGACGCTCCGCCCGACCGGTGGGGTGTTCTTTTTTTTCTGATTTGCGGAGTTTTCCAACGTGAAACGCACGTATCAACCGAGCAAGCTGGTGCGTAAACGTCGTCACGGCTTCCGTTCCCGCATGGCGACCGTTGGCGGCCGTAAGGTCCTTGCCAGCCGCCGTTCCAAGGGCCGGAAACGCCTGTCGGCCTAACACCCGCCGGCTTGGCGCCGGGAGCAATGCCATGGGCAGAGCCTGGGGCCACCTTCAAGATCGCAGTGACTTCCTGAGAGCCGCCAACAAAGGCGTGCGGAAAGGAACTCCTGCGTTTTTGATTCAAGCCGTCCGCCCTGCTGCATCGGAAACCGGCACCCCCGAATCCGCATCTCTGCGCATCGGCTTCACTGCTACCCGTAAACTGGGCAACGCTGTGATTCGCAACCGGGCCAAGCGCCGCCTGCGGGCAGCCGCAGATGCCGTGATGGCGGACTTATCGGGTTCAACGGCCGATCTGGTTTTAATTGCACGGCCTGATGCATTGTCGCGTTCCTTTACCCATATGACAGATGACTTGCGCCGTGCAGCCGAGCATGTGCTGCGCCAAATCGGCTCTAAAGCGGGTAAAGCGTCCTCATGATCTCGCGCGGCATCGGTTTCATCTTACGTGCGCTTATCACTGTGTATCAGTGGACCTTCTCGGCCCTGATCGGGCGCACCTGCCGCTTTGAACCTTCATGCTCAAACTATACGGCTGAGGCTATCCTGGTGCACGGCCCCGCGAAGGGAACGTGGCTGGGGTTAAAACGCATCGCGCGTTGCCACCCCTGGGGAGACTCAGGGTACGACCCGGTTTCAGAAGTTAAGCCGTGCACAGATACATCCTGTTCCTCTCACGCTCGTACACACTCTCATGTCTGATCAAAAAAACATCATCCTCGCCGTGGCGCTGTCGCTGATCATCCTGATCGGCTGGGAAACATTCTTCGCGCCAAAGGCCGCACCGAAGCCGGCTGAAGCCGCAGCCACCGCTGCACCGGCGGCCGTCCCCACCAGCGAAAGCGGTGCCGCGCCGGTGGCCGCCCCCGAGGCCACCGTACCTGGCTCGGCGGCAGCACCCGCGGTGGAAAGCCCGCGCGTGAATATTGAAACGGCGAAAGTGAAGGGTTCGTTGTCGCTGGCCGGTGTGCGCTTTGATGACGTGACCTTGCTGAAGTATCGCGAGACCCTAGACGCCACGAGCCCGCCGATCGACATGCTGTCGCCCATGACGGCGGCCAAACCCTACTTTGTCGAGATGGGCTGGCTGTCGAGCGACGGGTCCCTGAAGTTGCCCAATGCTGCGAGCGTATGGTCGGTGCAAGACCCGAACGCAGCGCTGACCGACACAACACCCACCGTACTGACCTGGGATAACGGGGCTGGGTTACGCTTCACCAAAAAAATCAGCATCGACGCCAACTACATGTTCACGATTGAGCAGACGGTCGAGAACACGGGCGAAGCGGCGGTGACGATCCACCCTTACGGCCTGATCGCCCGCATGGACACGCCGGCCACGGCGGGTTTCTTCATTTTGCATGAAGGCCCCTTGGGTGTGTTCAACGACACCCTGAAGGAAGTGAAGTACAAGGACCTGGCCAAGGAACAGCGCCTGATCGAACAATCGACCGGCGGCTGGATCGGCTTTACCGATAAATACTGGCTGACGGCGCTGGCGTTCGACCCGACCATGCGCATTGATGCGACCTTCAATCACAGCACCGTCAACGGCCGCGACCGTTACCAAACCGATCTGCGCGGCGAAGCCGTCACACTCGGCGCCGGCGAAGCCAAGACCGTGAAGTCGTATGTGTTCGCGGGCGCCAAGGAAGTGCAACTGCTGGACAGCTACACCGAAAGCCTGAAGATTCCGCGCTTCGACTTGGCTGTGGATTTCGGCTGGTTCTATTTCCTGACCAAGCCCTTCTTCTACATTCTTGAGTGGTTCAAAGGCCTCCTGGGCAACTTCGGCCTGGCGATTTTAGCCTTCACCGTCGTCCTGCGCGGCATCATGTTCCCGCTGGCCAACAAGCAGTTCAAAGCCATGAACAAGCTGAAGAAGTTGCAGCCGGAAATGCAAAAGCTGCAGGCGAAATACGCCGAAGATCGCGTGAAGCTGAACCAGGCCATGATGGAGCTGTACAAGAAAGAAAAAGCCAACCCGCTCGCGGGCTGTCTGCCGATCTTGATTCAGATTCCGGTGTTCTTCGCGCTGTATAAGGTGCTGTTCGTCAGCATCGAAATGCGTCATGCGCCGTTCTACGGCTGGATTCATGACCTCTCGGCTATGGACCCCACCAACATCTTCACCCTGTTCGGCTTAATCCCGGTGACCATGCCCGCGTTCCTGCACATTGGCTTGTGGCCCTTGATCATGGGCGTGACCATGTGGCTGCAACAGAAACTGAACCCGCAGCCGGCGGACCCGATTCAAGCCAAGGTGTTCATGATCTTCCCGTTCGTGTTCACCTACATGCTGGCCTCGTTCCCGGCGGGCTTGGTGATCTACTGGGCATGGAGCAACATCCTCGGGATTGCTCAGCAGTGGGTCATCATGCGCCAAGGCAAGACGGCTTAAGTGGCTGACGCTTCGGCCCCCTTATTTAAAGACGACGCACGGGCGGCTGGGCATCACCTGTTCACGCGGCCCGTGAGCTTCGTCACGGGTGCGTTGTCCGAGCAGTACCTGCCCGACACCAAGCTGCCGGAAGTGGCCTTTGCCGGGCGCTCCAACGTCGGCAAATCCAGCCTGATCAACGCGCTGGCGGGCCAACGTCAGCTCGCGCGCGCCTCGTCCACGCCGGGCCGCACGCAGGAAATCAACTTTTTCGATCGGGGCCAGCGCCTGATGCTGGTGGATTTACCCGGATACGGCTTCGCGCAAGCGCCGCGTGACAAGGCCGAGATCTGGTCAGTGTTTATTCGGCGCTATCTGAAGGGCCGCCCGAAGTTGCGCCGCGCCTTGATCCTGATCGACAGCCGCCACGGCGTGAAGCCGCTGGATGAGGACATCATGACGATGATGGACGAGTCGGCCATGAACTACCAGATCGTGCTGACCAAGACCGACAAGATCAAACCAGCCGAACTGGCCCGCTGCATCGAATCGGTGGCCGCGATTGCCGCCAAGCATACGGCTGCACACCCCTTGATCCTGCCCACCAGCGCCTCGGACGGGGCCGGGTTGGCCGACCTGAAAGCTGCCTTGTCAGAACTGGCCTTGCCAGAGTAGGTGTAGCGCGCCCTGAGATTCGGCCACCACCGGCCTCAGGCCCACACCAGCCCCTTCGAGCCGGAGACTGAGATAAACCATGAGCGGTGAAACGCCCACTTCCCAAGATGCCGCCTCTCAAAGCGCCAAGCCCCAAGACGATTGGCTTGCCAAAGCAGGTGTTCTGGCCGATGCGCTGCCGTTCATGCGCGAGCACGCCGGGGAAACAGTCGTCGTAAAATACGGCGGTCACGCCATGGGCGACGACAAGGTCGCCGAGAATTTCGCCCGCGACATCGTTTTGCTGAAACAAGTGGGCATCAACCCCATCGTCGTACATGGCGGCGGACCGCAAATCGGCGCCATGCTGGAGCGCTTGAAAATCAAAAGCTCGTTCATCGACGGCTTGCGCGTCACCGACGCCGACACGGTGGATATTGTTGAAATGGTGCTGTGCGGCTCGATCAACAAGCAGATCGTCACCGCCATCAACCGCGCCGGTGGTTTTGCGGTGGGCATGTCGGGCAAAGACGGCAACCTGATCCGCGCCGAGAAAGTGCGCCGCACCAAGCGCGACCCGGGCTCGAACATCGAGAAAATCTTAGACCTCGGCTACGTCGGCGAACCCAAAGAGATCAATCCACACATTCTGGATACGTTTGAAAAATCAGACATCATCCCGGTCATTGCGCCGATTGGCGTCGGCCCGAACGGCGAAACCTACAACATCAATGCGGATACGGCGGCGGGCGCCATTGCCGGCGCGGTGGGTGCGACCCGCCTGTTGATGCTGACAGATGTCTCGGGCGTGCTGGATGACACCAGCCGCCTGATCAAGGAAATGACGGTCGAGCGCGCGAAGACCTTGATCCAGGCCGGCACCATTTCCGGCGGCATGATTCCGAAAGTTGAAACCTGCCTTGAGGCCGTGGCCTTGGGCGTTGAAGCCGCTGTCATTCTGGATGGCCGCGTGCCGCACGCTGTGCTGCTGGAACTGTTCACACCGTCGGGCGCCGGCACGCTGATTAAAAAGCGCTGATAAAGAACCGCGAAACATGCCGCGCGAAAATCCGCTCCCGGAAGCGAACAGCTTCGAAACGTGGATTTTCGATCTCGACAATACGCTGTACCAGGCCGCAACGCGGGTGTTCGACCAGATCGACGCCCGCATGAAGGCTTTTATTGGCCGCGAACTGGGCCTAAGCCCGGACGATGCGTTTAAGCTGCAAAAGCAGTACTTCCACGCCCACGGCACAACACTGCGCGGGTTGATGCTGAACCACGGCACCGACCCGGACGCCTTTCTGGATTTCGTGCACGACATTGATCACTCGGTTCTGCAAACTGATGCGCGGCTGGCGGCAGCCATTGCCGCTCTGCCGGGACGCAAATTGGTGTTCACCAACGGCACACACCATCACGCCGAGCGAACCATTGACCGCCTGGGCCTAGCCCATCTGTTTGATGCGATCTTTGACATTCGCGCGGCCAACTACATCCCCAAGCCCAGCCGCGAGCCTTACGACGTGCTGATTGCCGCGCACAACGTAACGCCGTCGCGCGCCATCATGTTCGAGGATTCAACTGCCAACTTAAAAGTCCCCGCCGATTTGGGCATGACGACCGTGTGGGTACGCCATGACGCAACCTTTCATCGGCACGGCAATACCGATCACTGCCATCACGTCACGGAAGATTTAAGCGCGTGGCTGGAAGACCTTAAGCCGCTGGGTGTTTAGGCGGCTGGGCCTTTAAGTGCCCGGGCGGCGCGAAGCGTTTGCCATATCTGTAGCGTTCTGTTGGGCGGCGTCTTTGAACATGTTGAGCTGCCACTCCATCTCGGCCTCAGTGGCATCAAACCAACCGTCGCTCTTGGGCTTAATCACCTGATCAGGCATGACGCGCGCGACCTTAAGCTGCAAGATTTCAGCCTGATCCGCTGTGAAGTCTCCCGCCCAAGCGACGGCCAGCATACCTTTGGCGCTGCCCGAGCGCACCACTTCGGCGACCGCATCAACCGGCAGATTGGCGCGCGCCGCCAAAGCCGCGATGATCACCGTCGACACGCCGTCTTGTGCGATCTTCATAATCGAAACGGGCGTAAGCTTACCTGTCTCCATCAAGCCTGCCGCGCGCGCAGCTGCGGTTCGCAAGGCTATGGGGTCCAGCGCCGCTGAGAGAGAATCGGGTGCAAGAGAACCGCTGTCCTGGTTCAGCTTCTGCTTCACGATCAAGCCCAGGGCCGATGTGGTGGCGGCATCCAGGTCCTGACGGGCGGCAAGTTTTTGCAGCAAGGTGTCCGCGACAAAGCCCGCAATGCGCAAGGCCGCCCGGCCCGGCAGCTGACGACGCGTGACAAGCGGTTCGTGCCACGAGGGATACACGGGCGCTGCGTCAATAATCGCATCCAGCGTTGCTTCGCGAATTTGCGCGCTTTGGTTATTGAGCAGCGCCGTAATGGCGTCCACATCGGCGGTGCCGACGATGGCATTGGACACCTCTTCGCCCACATTCAAGCGTCGCGAAATAGCGACCAGAGATGCGGTCAGCGGGCTGCTCTCAATAATATCGATCAAGTCCTGATCGGTCAGAACAGGCGAGAATTCCAGGATCGGCGCGGCTACCGACACTTCCGGATCGCGCGCCAACTGGAGCACGATATCGCGCGGCGCATCAGGCAGGTATTTCAGAGCCTCGGAAATCACGCGGCGCACACGCGGCAGCTGGTCACGCACCAACAGCGCCAACACCTGATGCACCGTGCGCCAGGTTTTGTCGGCATCGGCCGCATCGAAGCCCGGGATCAGCTTGCCCAGGCGCATGGCCAACTCTGCGCGCACATCGCCGTCCGCATCGGACGCTAGAACCAGCGATGCTTTTTCAGGCACCTTGGTATTGGATGCAATGATGCGGCGCACAGTCGGATCCACATCGCGCGCCAGGAAAAATAAAATCTCGGGCTCTAAGTCGTCACGTTGCGCCAGCGCACACCGCACCTCGACATCGGGATGATCCAAAAGATCGCGGGCTTGTTCGTAGGTAATTTTGTGGCCAGGTAATCCCAGCAAATGGATCAGGCGCGCTTTGGCAGGACTCATGGGTTGTGCGGCTCGATAGAATCGGCGACGACAAAGTGCCCTTTGCCGCCGCGTTTGGCTTGATACATGGCATGATCGGCACGTGCCATAAGCTGATCAACAGTTTCATTGGCGCTGGGTTGCCAGACCGCGACACCGATCGACATGCCGACGGGCCGGGACGGTGACCCGGAGTAAGCCACCAGCGCCTTGCTGCGTTCCAAAATCTGACGGCCGCGCATTTCACCGGCCGCCTGATCGGCGCTGACCAGCCAGATGGCGAACTCATCGCCACCCAGACGCGCCACAACGTCGGTGGGCCGCGTGCTTTGCAACAGAATATCGCGCACTTTACCTAACAGCTCGTCGCCGGCCTGATGGCCGCGCACATCGTTCACCTGCTTGAAGTTGTCGAGGTCGACGTACATCAGCACTGACGGGCCCGTATCGGGCCGCAGGCGCGACAAATGCCGGGTCAATGCCTCCAAGAAGGCGCCGCGATTGAGCAGGCCTGTCAGCGCATCGGTGCGCGAGATGCGTAAAATATGCTCATGGTGCTCCAACTGCTCGATGGTCACACCGATTTGGTTGGCGATGTCGGCAATCAGCAAACGGTCGTCATCGCTCCACGGCCCGCGACTGACATCGCGCCAGAGCACTACAACACCGTTCGTCGCCCCTTGGAACCGCGCAGGGGCCGCCAGCACCTGCCAGCTTTCGCGCAGAATTTCCGCAGCCCCCGTTCCGCCCGAAAAAAGCGTCAGAATGTCACTGGCATCGGGCGGAACGGCATCGCCGTACTTGGCCGCAAGTTGATAGTCGTTCTTGCCCTCGAGCGCGTTGGGAACAGCACGGGCGCTTCCGGCGCGGAAGATCTGGCTGTAATCGGCGCCCAAACCTTTCCCCAGAACCTCAGCGGCAACCGCCAGCATGGCTTCCGGGTTTACTTCGTCGCGGAACGCGCGGACGATGCGGGTCAGCACACGCTCGCGATTGTTGACGCGAACTAAAGCTGCTTCACGTTCACGCAAATCCGAGATATCGCGGCAGACGCCGCGTGCGCCACGCCAAATCCCGTCGACATCAATCAGCGGCAAGACGCTTACGATCATGCACGCGACATGGCCGTCGCGATGCTTTAGCCAGATTTCTGCGTGCTCAAGGCGTTCGTGACTGAGGAACGGGTTCACCCCCATCGCTTCGGGGGCAATCATATCGTCAGGGTGCAGCGCCAACAGGTCATCGACCGTGTAGCCCAGCGCACCGTGCGGCGTAACGTAGGAAAAGCGGCCGTCAGCCGAGGTTTCCCACGTGAAGTCCGACGAGATTTCAACAAAGTCGCGATATCGCCTGCGGCTGTCCACCAATGTGCGGCGCAGGCTGTAATCAAGTGTGAGATCGCGCACAAAACAGAACGCTGTGGTGCGCCCGCTGACCGGCACCAGCGTGATTTGCAGATGTTGGATTTGGGGGCCTTCGCCCACATCCACCAGATCGACAATCGCCCGTTCCTGCTCAACCGCGACGGCGGCAAGGTTGGCGATCTTGGCGCGGTCATAGCCCACCAGACGCTTATCCAGAGCTGCAGCCAGGCTGTTTAAGGGCGTAAATGTGCCGTCACGGGCGATTTCAAGAACCGCTTCCTCGTGGCGTTGCAGGGCCGCGCGCGACAGGGGCGTCGCATCGGCAGATACCCCCAACGTCGTTTCGCTTTCAGCGGAGGTCACGTTGCTGACCATGGCAAAATTCTTTTGTCTCCCAACATCTTAGGTATGCCTCGGACGTCGTTTTGAGTCAAAAATTTTCCTGAGGTATTTGGATGTCATTTTGTATTCTGCGCGCGCTGTCGTTGACAGTCCGTGATGTGCCGGTATGGTGCCCCGGCTTTTCCATCACACTTACATAAGCGGCGAAAAGAATATGGATATCAATAGTTTGGAGAAGGCCGTTGAGTCGGCTTGGGACGCGCGCGATGGCTTGAACGCAAGCACGCAAGGGGCGCAGCGCGAAGTCGTTACCGAGGCTCTCAACCTATTGGATAGCGGCAAAGCCCGCGTGGCCGAAAAACGTGACGGCAAGTGGATTGTCAACCAGTGGCTGAAGAAAGCCGTGCTGTTGTCGTTCCGCCTGAACGATAACGCCGTGATGCCTGGGCCTGGCGGTTCAAACTGGTTCGACAAAGTGCCGTCAAAGTTCGCGGGCTGGAACGATGCGCAATTCCGCAGCGCCGGCTTCCGCGCTGTGCCCGGCAGCGTCGTGCGTCATTCGGCGTTCGTTGCCCCCGGCGTGATTCTGATGCCCAGCTTTGTGAACGTCGGCGCCTATGTGGGCGGCGGCACCATGGTGGACACGTGGGCCACCGTCGGCAGCTGCGCGCAGATCGGTAAAAACGTGCACTTGTCGGGCGGCGTCGGTATCGGCGGCGTGCTGGAGCCTTTGCAGGCCGGGCCTGTGATCATTGAAGACAACTGCTTCATCGGTGCACGCTCGGAAGTGGTCGAAGGCGTGATTGTCGAAGAAGGCGCGGTGCTGGCCATGGGCGTGTTCATCAGCTCGACCACCAAAATCATCGACCGCGCCACAGGCGAAATTTTTGTGGGCCGCGTGCCGTCGAATTCCGTCGTCGTTCCGGGTACACTGCCGGGCAAGGCGCTGCCTGATGGCTCGCCGGGCCCTGGCCTGTCGTGCGCCGTCATCGTGAAGCGCGTGGACGCGCAGACCCGGGCCAAGACCTCCATCAACGAACTGTTGCGCGATTGACGACCTCTCCTTCCTCGCTGGCTTTGGACTTATCGCGGGCGCTGATCCAGCGCCCGAGTGTAACGCCGCGCGACGAAGGCGCCATGGATGTGCTGCAAGCTCAGCTGACAAAGCTGGGCTTCACCTGCCACCGCTTGGTGTTTGATGACGAAGGTGCTCCGCCCATCGAGAACCTGTACGCGCGCCTAGGTACTGCCGCGCCGAACTTCTGCTTTGCAGGGCATACAGATGTTGTGCCTGTGGGCAACGGCTGGACCACCGAGCCCTTCAAGGCTGAGGTGATCGACGGCTCTCGGGAGGGGCGCGGCGCATCGGACATGCAGGGCGCTATTGCGGCCTTCACGGCTGCGACGGCTGACTTCATCGCCTCAAACCAGACCTTCAAAGGCTCCATCAGTTGTCTCATCACCGGCGACGAAGAGGGCGATGCCATCAACGGCACCAAGAAAGTGTTGGACTGGCTAAAGGCACGCGGGGAAACGATTGATCTGTGCGTCGTCGGCGAACCCACTAGCCAGTCTAAGTTAGGCGACATGGCCAAGATCGGCCGTCGCGGCAGTTTGACCGCAAAGCTGACCGTATACGGCACGCAAGGACATTCTGCTTACCCGCACCTGGCCGACAACCCCATCCCGCGCCTGATGAAAATGCTGGGCGCTTTGATTGAAAAACCACTGGATACGGGCTCGGACCATTTCCAAGCCTCGACGCTGGCGATTACGACGTTCGATGTGGGCAATACCGCGTCGAACGTGATCCCCGGTTCGGCCCAGGCCGCCTTTAATATCCGCTTCAACGATCTGCACACAGGTACCGGCCTGCAAGCGTGGCTGAAGCAAACACTGGATGCGGCGGCCGACGGCGGCCATTACGATTTGCAAACCCGCATCTCGGGCGAGTCTTTTCTTACGCCGCCAGGTCAGTTGAGCGAACTCGTGACGCAAGCTGTGAAAGATGTAACCGGCCGCACGCCCGAGCTGTCCACCACCGGCGGCACATCGGATGCGCGCTTCATCAAGAACGCCTGCCCGGTAGTGGAATTCGGCCTGGTGGGATTGACCATGCACAAGGCCGATGAGCGCTGCGCCATCGCCGACCTTGAAACCATCACCGACATATACAAGCGCATGCTTGAGCGCTTTTTCATAAAGTCATGATCGACGCCGGACGCCTTGCGCAGGTGATCCATGGGCTGCGCTCGATCCTCCGTGTGGAGCCGGACGGCTTGGCGTTCTTTGAACGCACCTACGACGGTTTTGTGCGCTCGTTCTTTCCGGCCATTGTACTTGCGCCTTTGCACATGGCGCACAGCGCTTTGTCGTACGACGCCATGAAAACCAAGCCCGATGTGATGTCCTACGGCATCATCGAGGCCTTAACTTATGTCCTGACCTGGACGTTGTTTCCGTATGTGATGATTTACGTGACGCGCCTGTTGGGCAAACCAGAGCGCTTCTTCGATTACATTGTGCCCTACAACTGGCTGCAGTTGCTGGTGGGCCTTGTCGTTCTGCCGCTGACACTGCTGGTCGACTTACAGCTTCTGGGCAATGATGGCGCTGCGTTTTTCAACTTCATTATTCTGGGCCTGTTCCTGACGTACGGAACGTTTCTGGCCCGTACAGCCTTGGTCCTCAGTACCTCGACGGCTTTTGGCATCGTGATCCTGGATATCCTGCTCAATCTGTTGAGCAACGAGATCATCGACAAGATCAAATAATCCGGGCTGCTCTTTAGGCCGGGTATTTCACCGCGACCAGATACAACCCGCACGCCGGCGCGGTTTGACCGGCTTTGCTGCGATCCTTCGCTGCAAGAGCGGCAGCCACATCGGCGCGCGTCCACTTTCCTTCACCGCAAAGTTTCAAAGTGCCGATGATGTTGCGCACCTGATGATGCAGGAACGAGCGCGCCCGCACGCGCATGACAACGTGGTCCGCTTCGCGCGTAACCGTTATCTCATCAATCGTCCGCATGGGTGAGTCGGCCTGACACTCGGCCGCGCGAAAACTTGTGAAGTCGTGATGGCCCACCAAGGCCTGCGCGCCGTCATGCATGGCGGCAGCGTCGATGGGATGATGAATTGCCCAGGCGCGGTTACGATCCAACACCAAAGGGGCTTTGCGATTGATAATGCGGTATTCGTAGGCGCGCTCAATCGCTGAAAAGCGGGCGTGAAAATCTTCGCCGACGCGTTCCGCGCTAATGATGGCGATGGGCTTGGGGCGCAGATGCGCATTCAGCGCGTTCGCCACGACCTCGGGCCGGTCATCGCGCGGAATATCGGCGTGCGCCACCTGACCCAGCGCATGCACGCCCGCATCAGTCCGCCCGGCAACAAAGAGTGTGATATCGGCCTGGCAATACTTCTTGAACGCGGCTTCAATCGCACCCTGCACCGAGGGGCCGTTGTCCTGCCGCTGCCAGCCGACGAAATCCGTGCCGTCGTATTCGATGGTGAGTTTGTAGCGGGGCACTACCGCACTTTCCGGCGAAGTGTGAAGCGGTTCGCCGCAGAACGTGCGGCCAAATCAAAAACGAGGGCGATTTTAAGATCAAACATATAAAAATCGCCCTACACGACAACGCCGAATTTCTGGCGGATTTGCCGGGTGGAAAGTCCGCTCGCATCCAGCCATTCCTCGGCCAGAATCGCCCAGCGTTCATGATCGCGCCAGACCCCGTTGATTTGCAGAAACGCTGGCGAGAAACCTTCGTTACGAAAGCCCAAACGCTTCACCAAGCCAATCGACGCTTCATTGGCGGGCTGGATGTTCGCTTCAAGGCGATGCAGTTGCAGTGTGGTGAACGCGTAATCCAGTACCAGTGCCAAAGCCTCGGACATATAGCCGCGGCGCGCAAAGTCAGCATTGATGTAATAGCCGATGGAGGCCGAGCGAAAGCCGCCGAAGATCGGGTCATTAATATTGATCACGCCCAAGAATGCATTGTCCTCGCTGCGCGCGATCATGAAGCCGTAGGCGCGACCGTCGGCAATACGATCAAGATAGGCACGGTAGCGGCGCTGCTCGCTCGCCGGGTAGACCCAGGGCTGATGGAACGATTGGCTGGCCCGCATCACCGTCAGAAAATCATCGGCGAAATCGCGCGTGGGTTCGAACAGATATACTGTCTCGCCCTTGGCCAGAGTTTTGCGGCGTCCAAACATGAACGAAGTGCCCCACCACTGAAGGTCTGAATTTACGCGAGGCGGGTTCCCGCAGGCAATGCGAAGCCGCGCAAAAAATCGGCCAGGGGCACAACACCGCGCCCGGCGCGCTGCACCAAAATGGGCTGGATCGCGCCGTCCGCGCACGCCACCGTAAAGGCGTCATCCAGCGTTTCGCCTGGGTGGCCTTTCCCCGAGGCCGCCATGGCTTTCAGCACCTTCAACCGTTCGCCTTTGATCTCAAGCCAGGCGCCGGGGAACGGCGACAGACCATGAATATGGCGCACCACATCGCCGGCCGGGCGATTGAAATCGATTTTGGCTTCGGCTTTGTCGATCTTGGCCGCGTACGTCACACCCGCATCGGGCTGCTTTTGCGGCGTCAACTGATCCAGCTTCGAAAGTGCTTCCACAATCAGCTCGCCGCCCACCACCGACAGATCATCGTGCAGGGTTTGCGCTGTCGTGACAGGCGTGATCGGCACATTGCGCATCAGCAGCATGTCGCCCGTATCAAGCCCCACGTCCATCTGCATGATGGTGACACCGGTTTGCGTATCGCCTGCCATGATGGCGCGCTGGATCGGGGCCGCCCCGCGCCAGCGCGGCAACAACGAGGCATGGATGTTGATGCAACCATGCTTGGGCGCATCCAAAATTGCTTTGGGCAAAATCAACCCATAGGCCGCGACGACGGCCACATCGGCATTCAACGCGGCAAAGGCCGCTTGCTCCTCGGGCGACTTCAGCGATTTAGGCGACCGCACCGGAATATTGTGGGCCTCGGCCCACACCTGCACCGGCGATGGCCGGTCGGCCTGGCCGCGTCCGGCGGGTCGCGGTGGCTGCGTGTAGACACACACGACATCATGAATCGGCGCGAGCTTGGATAGGGCCGCAACGGAGAACTCGGGCGTGCCCATAAACACAACGCGCATGGTTCGGATCCGGCGGTTAAGCCGTCTCCATGGCGACGTGACGTTTGCCCATTTTCTTCTGCTTGGTCAGACGGCGCATGATCATATTGCGTTTGAGACTGGAGATATGATCGACGAACAGCACGCCTTCCAGGTGATCCATTTCATGCTGAATGATCACCGACAACAGGCCATCGGCTTCCAGTTCCTGCGGCTGGTTGTTCTCGTCGATGTACTTCACGCGAATTTTGTCGGGGCGTTCAACGTTGTCGTACTCCTGCGGCAACGACAGGCACCCTTCTTCGTGCAGTTTCTTCTCTTCCGAGAACCAGACGATTTCAGGGTTGGCCATTTTGATCGGCTGCGGGGTTGCTTTCTCGCCCGCGGGATCAGCCACGATGATGCGTTTCGTCACACCCACTTGCGGTGCCGCCAGCCCGACGCCGGGAGCGTCGTACATTGTTTCCAGCATATCGGCCATCAGCTTGGCCGTCGCCGCATCGACCGTGGCAACGGGTTCTGACTTACGCTTCAAACGCGGGTCGGGGGCAACGATGATCTCAAGCAAGGCCATGATATTGGTGCAATCTGTAAAGGAATAATGCCGTGAGATAAAGCCGATGGCCCGGAAGGTCAACGGGTGCGAAAAAGCCCGCAGAATCAAAGCCTCATCACAGGCCGAGAATACTGGCCCAAAGCACGCCCGCGACCACAAGCACACCGGCCCCGGTGGCAATGATGGCTTTGCGCCGGACCTCGGGGCTGGCAGCACCCATGCTGCGCAAACTGACCTGCGGCGCCAGAACGCAGAATCCGCCCTCGGCCAGCAGCAGCCAGCCGAACAGTGTCAGGACCAAAGCGGGGCCATCCCAGACATTGTGAACCAGCACAACCACGCACCCGACCAGCCCGATGATTGCGCCGTGCCCGCGAATGGCCGTGGGGCCATGGCCCAGCAAGGCCTCATAGTAGGCAGACCAAAATGCGCTGCGGTAAACTTGGCTTAAGCCCGCGGCACTCAGCACAACGGCGGCGATAACAACAAACATCGGTGATGAGCGGAGCGCTAGTAGGTGATCTTGACGCTGTAATCCAGCGCCACCTGACTGCGGGCGGGCACGGTTACCGTCCACTGCGCCATCTGGGCGTTGGACTTGTCACGCGGCAGGGTTTCGCGTGTGATTTCCCACGATCCCGCAATCGGCTCGACCACTTTCACCGTCACCGGCTTGGCCTTGGCATTGCGTAACGTGACGGTCCAGGCCGCGAGTGAAACGCGGTCGGAGGCGCGCACAAAACTTTTCTGCTCGCGCTGGGCGGTCACATCAAAGTCGCGGCCCGTGACGATGCGAATATCGGCGCCTTCCGCCGTGTGCTCAAGCTGGCTTTCGCCCAAGAACTGCGGCGCACCATCGGCATCTTGCCCGTAAACACGCACAACACCCGCGGGCAGCGGCAGCCCCAGCCCAGAAGCCTTGTCGTTCTTCATGGTGATGACGGTTTCGGCCTGTGATACCGGCGGGCGTTCGGGCAACTGCTGCTGATAGTAATAAGCTTCGCCGCGCACGATGTATTCCTGCTGGGCGCTGATGCCGGTCCCGCCCAGCAATGACAACTGTTTGGTGCGGTTATTCTCGATACTGACGGGGGTGGCGATATCATACATGTGATAACCGCCGAAGGACTGCTCCTGCATGTCGGCGGCGGGCGCGGCCATGGCCATCATCTCTGTTCCGCCCCGGCGCGCGACTTTGGGCATGGGCACAGGACGCGGAGCCGCACGGTTCACCTGACCCGAGATCAACTTCACCTTGGCCGACTTGAAATCACCACCTGTGCTGTTGGTGATGGTGGCCCAGGCGGCGAGGTCGAGCTTCTTTGCATCGGCGTCGTACTCGGCCACATAGGTCGTCTGCCACGACAGGCCTGACGTGAGGTAGCTCAATTCTGTTTTCACGTCCTTGTTTGCCGTGCCGCGCGCGGTGATGAGCAGTGTGGGTGTAGCGCGCAGCCCCGCCGGCAGCGCATCAAACACAATCCGCCCGGGCACTTGGGCATGAATCTTTCCGCCGATATCCAGCACGATGCCCTGATCAACGCCGATCACCTTGGCGCGCTCGATGGTATCGCGGCCGGTGGAGGGGTTGGCCGTGTAGACGCCAACGTCTTGGCCAAGTGAACGTTGCAACAACGCCTGCTGTGAGATCACATCGAAATCGAAGGTTTGCTCGACCACCTTCAAAGCGTCCCCCGAGAGCGTGCGGAACAGAACTGTATCCGGCTGCAATTGGCGGCTGACACCCGCAAACGCCAGCGTAGCCTCGGCTTTGGGGAGTTTCAGATCACGCTGGTCTTTCACCAAAGCCAGATCGTTTTCGTAAATCGTCAGCTCCAGGGCTTTGCGCGCCTCGAGCGGCACCACAACCTCGTCAGCATGGGCAGCGAAACTGAGTAGAGCTGTGGAGGCGAAGGCGAAGCGGCGAAGGGTCATGGCGGGTCTTTCGAAATGATTGGCCGTGATGTCGGAAAAAAGCTGGCCCAGAGAACAGTATGCAATAGAATCGGGAAGAATATTGGCTGCATCATGGCAGCACCGCGACGCATCTTAAACCTGAGCATAAAACAGTGTTAACAACGACTTTGGCCCTCACCGCCGTCGCCATTGCCCTGGCGGTGGTCGCGATTTTCGCAGGCTATAAAGCCTTGAACGGCTCGCGCCAGGACGGCGACCGCATGGCGATGCTGTCCGAAGCAATGACGCGGCTGGCCGAAAGCCAGGCTTCGCTTCAGGGGCGCCTCTCGCAAATGGCTGAAGGCCAAGTGGCGGCCCAGGCCAGCGTGGCAGCCCACCTGCAAGCCCAAGAACGCAACGTGACGAAGATCCTCGACGAGCGCTTAGCCGACGTCACGCGGCGCGTGGGCGAAAACCTGGTGAAGGCCGGCGA
Source organism: Rhodospirillaceae bacterium (assembly GCA_016793005.1). Classification (GTDB taxonomy): domain Bacteria; phylum Pseudomonadota; class Alphaproteobacteria; order Rhodospirillales; family Rhodospirillaceae. Next base: position 16,919 of record JAEUKL010000418.1, read on the forward strand.
AAAAACCGGCGAAAGCCTGACGGCCCTGCAAGCGCGCCTGGCCGTGATTGATGCCGCCCAGAAAAACATCGCCGACCTGTCGCAAAGTGTGACCAGCCTGCGCCAGCTTTTGTCCAACAAACAGGCACGCGGTGCGGTCGCGCAGTCGCAGATGGAAGATCTGGTCCGCGATATGCTGCCGGTCGAATACTTTGAATTTCAGCACACACTTTCAAACGGCAAACGCGCCGATTGCATTTTGAAACTGCCCAACCCACCGGGGGCGCTGTGCGTCGATTCAAAGTATCCGCTGGAATCATTCGCGCGCATGCTGGATGCTGAGACCGACGAGTTGCGCCGCGTGGCCATGCGCGACTTTGCCCGCGATGTGGAAAAACACATCGACGACATTGCCGACAAGTACATCATTTCGGGTGAAACCGGCGACGTGGCGCTGATGTTCGTGCCGTCGGATTCAATTTTTGTGGAGTTGCAAAGCAATTTCCAGAGCACGGTGCAGTACGGCTTCAAGCGCAAGGTTTTTATCGTGTCGCCCAATTCCCTGTGGGCGATCTTAAATACAGTGCGCGCATTGATCCGCGATGCCAAGATTCGCGATCAGGCCGTGGCCTTGCAGGCCGAGATCGGAAAAATGATGGAAGATGTGACGCGCCTGCAAGATCGGGTGACAAAGCTTGGCAGCCACTTCAAGCAGGCCACCGACGATGTGCGCCAGATTGAAACATCGACCGCAAAAATCCTGAGGCGCGGCACCAACATCGCCCATGTCAATTTCGAAAAAGCCGAAGCTGGCGCGCCCCTGGCCCTCGACGACGATTCAGGCACGTAAAATCAGGCTCACGCCCCCTCAACCAAGCCGGGACTTTATACCCGGGCCACCCGCATCGCTTGATTGCTGCGCCAACCAGCCTTAAATGGGATGAGGTTGATTTTTAGTGGGGGGCGCTATGGACGGATCCGTTGTCGTTGTTGGCCTCGTTCTGTTGGCCATACTTATCGTATTCAAAGGCATCGTGGTGGTTCCGCAAGGCTGGAACTACACGGTGGAGCGCTTCGGCAAATACATCGGCTCGCTGACGCCGGGCCTGCACCTCATCACGCCCTTCATCGAAACCATCGGGCGCAAAATGAACATGATGGAAGTGGTGCTGGATGTCCCCTCGCAGCAGGCCATCACCAAGGACAACGCGGTCGTCACCGTCGACGGCGTGCTGTTCTTCCAGGTGCTGGACGCGGCCAAGGCCGCTTACGAAGTCAGCAGCATCAACATTGCCATTCTGAACCTGACCATGACCAACATCCGCACCGTCATGGGCAGCATGGACTTGGATGAGCTGCTGTCTCAGCGCGACGCCATTAACGCGCGCCTGCTGCGTGTGGTTGACGAGGCCACCTCGCCCTGGGGCATCAAGGTCACGCGCATCGAGATCAAAGACATCTCGCCGCCGAAGGACTTGGTGGATGCCATGGCGCGCCAGATGAAAGCCGAGCGCGAAAAGCGCGCGCAGATTCTGGAAGCGGAAGGTGAAAAGCAGGCGGCCATTTTGCGCGCTGAAGGCCAGAAGCAAGGCCAGATCCTGGAAGCCGAAGGCATGCGCGAAGCCGCTTTCCGCGAAGCCGAAGCCCGCGAACGCCTGGCGGAAGCCGAAGCCAAAGCCACCACCCTTGTATCCGATGCCATTGCCAAGGGCGATGTGCAGGCCATCAATTATTTCGTCGCACAAAAATATGTGGAAGCCTTGAAAGATGTGGCGTCAGCGCCGAACGGCAAGCTCGTCCTCATGCCTCTGGAAGCGAGCGGCGTCATCGGCGCTATCGGCGGGGTGGCGGAACTGGCGCGCGAAGCCTTTGGCAAAAGCGGCGGCGGCGCTACAACGCCGGCCCGCACGTCGCGCGTGCCGGAAACACGCAACCCATAACCACCCCCATTTGCACCGGAGGCCAACATGATGGCGTTTCTGGAGAGCTTGAACTTCTGGGGCTGGTGGCTGTTTGCCCTGGCTCTGTTCGTGATTGAACTGCTCGCACCCGGCGTTTTCTTTTTATGGCTGGGGCTGGCCGCTGTGGTGGTGGGGTTCATTGTCCTGCTGCTGCCCGAACTGGGCTGGCAGGTCGACTTCGCCATCTTCGCGGTCTTAAGCGTTATTTCGGCTGTTATGGGCCCGCGCTACTGGAAACCCAACGCGGGTGAAAACCCCGACCCCACGCTGAATCAGCGCGGCAGCCAATACGTCGGGCAGGTCTATACGCTTGAGACCGCCATCGAAAACGGCCACGGTCGCGTGACCGTGGCCGATGGTTCGTGGTTGGTCTCGGGCCCCGACTTGCCCCAAGGTGCGAAAGTCCGCGTCGTGGGTGTCGAGGGCGCCAAACTGAAAGTCGAAAGCGCCTAGATCGCCGTTAGTAGCTTAAGCGCGGGTTCGTTGCCGGAGCGCCTTGGGTGCCCTTCAAGTCCTGCGGCACTTGCACACGCACGGTGCGCGTTGAACCTGATGCGCCCGGGAAGTCCTGGAAGATGGCATCCAGAATGTAAGGCATCACAGGCGACAACTGACCGTTCAAACCTTCGCTGAGGGCACGACCTTCAAACACGCGTTCAGCTTTATCGGTGGCGTAGGTAGAACCCTTGTACATCGTCAGCTCAACGCGGCGCAGGTAGATCTGCTCGGTATTGGTGTAGTTGTCCGGCCACGGTTCATACGCACCGCCAAAGGCCCAGGCGTTGCGGCGGCCCCAGTAACCTGTTCCATAGCCGAAGCCGACGGATACATTCGACGCCCGCGAACGCACATCAGGCGACGGGCCATCGACATCGTAATTCAGCGTCACGACGTAATCAGCTTTACCGGTACCGCCGGTGAATTGCTTCAAGCCCAGCGCGGTCAGCTTGGCGTTTACCAGATCAGCGTATTGGCGATACTCCAGGCTTTGTTCCTGGTCGCGGTTCAAGGCCGTGATGGCGAAAGTCTGTCCCGACGGTGACGCCGGCAACGTGTGAAAGCGTGTCACGTCGGACGTGACGTACTTGGGACTGACGCACGCCGCGAGACCGAATGCCGCGATGATGCCGAACGCGATTGAACGAAGTTTCATGTCATCCTCCTGGCGCGACCAACAGACTGTTGCGCGCCGTTCTTTCCGATGTGTTGCATGCCCGCATTCACGCCACAAGTGCGGTTGCGGCTTCAATCACTGGAGGCCGATTCTCTGATTCAAATATGGCTGTCCTGTGGCATTTCGGATGCGGCGAATCGGCAACAGTGCCGGTGTAACGATGCGGTTTTCGCATGCCACACCCGCCATAACATCCGGCTACATCGGCCTGCGGGCTTTGAGGGCCGCCGAGATGGTGCCGTCATCGAGATAATCCAGTTCGCCGCCCACAGGAACACCATGAGCCAAACCAGAAATTGTAATGCCGGTGTCTTTCAGGCGATCTGCGATGTAATGCGCGGTGGTCTGGCCATCGACAGTAGCACTTAAGGCCAGCACCACTTCCTTCACGACGCCATTTTGCACGCGCGCCAGCAGCCGATCAATTTTCAGGTCGTCCGGCCCGATGCCGTCGATGGGCGAGAGCAGCCCGCCTGTGACATGGTATTTGCCCTTGAAGGCCGCCGTGCGTTCCAGGGCCCAGAGGTCTGACACCCCCTCGACCACACACACCAGCGATCCATCGCGGCGCGTATCGGTGCAGATCGAGCAGGGGTCTTGGCTATCGTAATTTCCACACGTCTGGCAGATGCGCACCGCTTCGGCAGCAGCCTGCATGGTCCGCACCAAAGGATCGAGCATGCTTTCGCGCTTTTTCAGCAAGGCCAGCGCAATGCGCCGCGCCGAGCGCGGACCCAAGCCCGGTAATTTCGAGAGGTGACGGATCAGCGCTTCGATTTCAGCGCCAGCCATGTTTTGATTTCCAACTTAGAACGGCATTTTGAATCCGGGCGGCAGCGGCAGGCCCCCGGTGATCTTGCCCATTTCAGCTTGCGCGGTCGCATCGGCCTTGGCTTTGGCGTCATTCACCGCGGCCACGATCAAATCTTCCAGCATGTCTTTTTCAGCGGCATTGATCAGCGACGGGTCGATTTTGATGCTGCGCATTTCGCCTTTGCCGGACACGACCACATTCACCATGCCGCCGCCGGCAGCACCCGCCACCTCCAGGTCAGCCAGCTTCTGCTGCATCTCGCCCATGCGGGTTTGCATTTCCTGCACTTTTTGCATCATCTGGCCGATATTTTTCATCGCAAGGCTCTCCAACGCGGATTCAAAACAAAACTTAGTCTTTGGCCGGAACAATCCGGTCGATCTTCGCACCCGGGAACGCACCCATCAGTGATTTAATCAGCGGGTCTTCCTTGGCGTGATCTTCGTCCTGCTCGTGCAGCGTTTTTTCGCCGGGCGCATTGGACACACTGACCACCCAGCGCT
>JAEUKL010000171.1 GCA_016793005.1 Rhodospirillaceae bacterium
CTAACTGCATTTCCGTCGAACCCATTGAAACCGAATTGGGCCGCAAGCGCCGCATCAACCAGTCCTCGTGCAACAAGGACTTCACTTGTGTTGACGGCTTCTGCCCCAGTTTCGTGACCATCACCGGTGCTGAACCGCGCAAATTGAAGGCTGACATTGTTCTGGCCGACGCGGCCACGCTGCCTGTGCCAACACCGGCAGTGCTGACCTCGGCCTACAACGTTCTGATTTCCGGTATCGGCGGTTTAGGTGTGACCACCCTGGCCGCGATTCTGGCCATGGCCGCGCACATCGAAGACCGCGCTGTTCGTACCCTGAACCGCACGGGTTTGGCGCAGAAAGGCGGTGCTGTGGCCTCACATGTCCGCATCGCCCGCCAAACCGGCGAGATGCCCACGGCCGCCGTGCCGGTGGGTGAAACCAACCTGCATCTGGCCTACGACATGATTGTGGGGGCGAGCCCCAACGTCCTCACGCGCAGCAGCAGCGCACGCACTGTTACTTTGCTCAACTCGCACCTCAACCCCACCAGCGCCTTCGTGCGCAACACGGCCAAGACCTACGACACGCCCGCCCTTCAGGATGTGTTGCGCCGCGCGTCCCGTACGCTGGAAACACTCGATGCTCGTGCCTTGGCAGAAACGTTCTTAGGCAACGAACTTTACGCCAACATGATCATGCTGGGTTATGCCCTGCAAAAAGGTTGGCTGCCGGTGTCGCTGGACGCACTTACCAAAGCCATTGTGCTGAACGGTGCGACGAAAAAGCAGAACTTAAAAGCCCTGGCCCTGGGTCGCGTGACGGCCGCGTCGCCCGAAAAAGTCAGTGCCTACGCCGAAAGCTTGAAAAAGGCACTGTCACCGAAGCCTGTGGAAACGCTGGACGAGATGATCACGGCGCGCGTGCAATACCTGACGGCGTACCAAAGCAAAACGTACGCGCAGGAATATCAAATGCTAGTCGCCCGCATGCGTGCCACCGGCCACGCCAAGTTGGCCGAAGCCGTCGCGCGTGGCGCCTTTGCCGCCATGATGATCAAGGACGAGTACGAAGTGGCGCGTCTTTTGACGGATCGCAGTTTCACCGACCAGATCAACACCGTGTTTGAAGGCGATATGACCGTGTCGTATCACTTAGCGCCCGTGTTCCTGGCCCGTAAGAACAAAGCCACCGGCGAACCGCGCAAGATGACCTTCGGCCCGTGGTTGAAGCCAGTGTTGAAGTTCGTGGCAGCCTTGAAGCCCTTGCGTGAAACGCCGCTGGATGTGCTGTCGCTGGACCCGTTGCGCCGCGCCGAACGCCACTTCCGTGACGAATACTTGGCCGCCATGGCGGAAATCGCTGCCCGCGTGACGCCTGCCAATTTGGCGACCGCCATGGAAATCGCTGGCTTGCCGCTGGAAGCCCGTGGTTACGGCCACATTAAGGAGCGTGCCCTGGAGACGGTGAAGACGCGCTTTGCCGAGTTGATGCAAACCTTCCGGACGGCTCCCTCAACAGCATCGCCGACGCTGATCCGCCGCGCCGGCTAGACTCACGCCTATCGGCATTCAGGCTTATCGGCGCACAAAGCCTAAAATGCGTTGCGCCTGTTTGAGGTGCGGAGCATCGATCATGTGGCCATCGAGATTGATGACGCCAAGGCCAGGATTTGCATCGAATACGTCAACGATGCGCTGCGCCCAGGCCATTTCATCGGCCGTCGGTGTAAAGATTTTGTTGATGACCGGCACTTGGGTGGGATGGATCGCCAGCATCCCGACAAAACCTTCCTGCCGCCCCCGCGCAGCATAGGCTTCCAACCCTTCGAGGTCGCGAAAGGCCGGATAAACTGTCTCAACAGCCGGCACATCCGCCATGGCGGCCCCGGCCAGACAAAAACTACGCGCCATGCGGCACAAGTCCGTAAAGCTGCCATCGTCCCAACGGCTGCGCGACGCCCCCACGGCTGCGGGCAGATCTTCTGCCCCCCATGTAAGTCCGACCAGACGGCGCGAGACATTGGCATAAGTATTGAGCGCAAAAACCGACCGCGCTGTTTCGGTCGCGATGGGCATGATCTTGATATGCCCCAGCAACACGCCATTGACGGTTTCCAACAGGTTCAAGCGCCTGTCGAGTTCGCGCACGTCTTCGCCTGAGTCTGTTTTTGGAACCAAAATTCCATCAGGCCCTGCGCCAACGATGATGGCCAGATCTTCGTTGGCATAAGATGTCGACAGCGGGTTGATGCGCACCCACAGCTGCGCTGTGCATTCCTCTTTGTGCGCGGCCAGGAAGTCGCGTACCTGTTCGCGGGCTTGCGTCTTGTTCGCCGCAGCAACGGCGTCCTCTAAGTCAAGAATCAGCGCATCAGCGCCAGCCGTTAAGGCCTTGGCCATTTTGGCGGGACTATCGCCCGGAACGAACAACCATGAACGAAGCATTTAGATAGGACTTTTCAGCAGGAGGGCCGAGCGGCGGCACTGGCACACCAGTTCGCCCCGCTGATTATACATGCGATGTTCAAAGACGATAACACCTGCGTTGGGTCGCGATTTGCTGTCGCGTTTTTCCAGCACCGTCGTCTCGGCGCGCAGGGTATCGCCGATGAACACAGGCTTTGGCATGACAACGGCATCGTACCCAAGGTTCGCCACCAGGGTGCCCAAAGTTGTGTCGCCGACGGAAATGCCCACCATCAAGCCAAACGTAAAAATGCCGTTCACGACAATCTGTCCGAACTCGGTGGTTTTCGCGTACTCGGCATCTAAGTGCAGCGGTTGCGGGTTATGCGTTAGCGTCGAGATCGTCAGGTTATCGGTTTCGGTCACCGTGCGACGCAGCGCATGAACGATCACCTCGCCGACAGTGAACTGATCGAGAGTACGCCCACTCATGATTCTACCTTTTCCAACCGCACCAACACCGCGCCCTCGCTGACTTTCGCACCTTTCTCAACTTTAAGCTCGGCTACGCGCGCCGCAAAGGGTGCGGACAACGTGTGCTCCATTTTCATGGCTTCCAACGTCACCACCGCCTGGCCTTTCCGAACAGTATCACCGGTTTTCACTGCAACCGCGATGATATGGCCCGGCATGGGGGCCTGTATGGTACCATTGCCAGCCGCAGTGCCCTCGCCCACTTTGAATTGCGGTGCGGTAAACGCCCAGGCGGCACCGGACTCAAATACAAGAGTGATGTCGCGCTTTGTATATGTGGGCCATGCCGTGGCGCCCGATGCCTCAACCGCGTGAATTTTATCGTTATACTGCAAGTGAACGGTGGAAGCAGCATCGGCGTTCAAACGAAAACCCATAAGCTGTGTCCACGGCGAAGCGGGATCACGCACTTGGCCTTGGCGGGTCATTTCAAATGCCGCTGCGTCCAAAACCGACTTCGACGGCACATCTGACGGCACAAGCTGCCCCAGATGAGCCGCGATGAACCCGGTATCCACATGGCCGCTTAAGAAGTCCGCGTTCTTCAGCGTGCGCGTGAGGAAATCGGCATTGGTTTTCACCGGCCAGATTTCCACCTGCGAACACGCTTGCGCTAATTTTGCAGCTGCTTCGGACCGTGTGGGCGCATGCGTAATGATCTTGGCAATCATCGGGTCGTAAAAGCTTGTGATCTCGCTGCCTTCTTCCACGCCCGTATCAAGACGCACATGCTGTGGCAGGCGGAAATGTTTGAGCGGGCCCGTCGAGGGCAAAAAACCCGCCACGGTGTTTTCGGCATAGAGTCGCGCTTCAAGGGCATGACCCGACATGGTGATCTGATCTTGGCTGAGGGGCAGTTTTTCGCCTGACGCCACACGCAACTGCCATTCCACCAGATCCAGCCCCGTAATCATCTCGGTGACGGGGTGCTCGACCTGAAGCCGCGTATTCATTTCCATGAACCAGATACGATCAGCGCGTAAGCCTGCGCTGGCATCGGCAATAAACTCGATGGTGCCTGCACCTTCGTAGTTCACAGCCTTAGCCGCGCGCACGGCGGCATCGCACAAGGCCGCCCGCGTTTTGGCATCCATACCTGGGGCCGGCGCTTCCTCGATTACCTTCTGGTGACGGCGCTGCACCGAGCAATCGCGCTCGAACAAATGCACCGCATTGCCATGACGGTCAGCGAACACCTGCACCTCGATATGGCGCGGGCTCGACACATACTTTTCCAACAACACACGTGCGTCACCAAAGCTGTTGGCAGCCTCGCGCTGACAGGATTCCAATGCGGCAACAAAATCGGTGGCGGCCTCGACACGGCGCATGCCTTTGCCGCCGCCCCCGGCCACGGCTTTGATGAGCACTGGATAGCCAATGGCATCGGCTTCTTTCTGCAAACGCTGTGGTGATTGGTCATCGCCCCAATAGCCCGGCGTGACAGGCACGCCCGACGCCGCCATGAGCTTCTTGGCGGCATCCTTTAAACCCATGGCGCGAATGGAGGATGCGGGTGCACCCACCCAGATCAAGCCCGCTGCATTCACTGCATCGGCGAAGCCCGCGTTCTCGGACAGAAAACCATAGCCCGGGTGAATAGCCTGCGCGCCTGTCTTGCGCGCGGCTTCAAGGATTTTCAGCTGATTAAGATAGCTTTCGGTGGCAGGGGCGGCCCCAATGCACACGGCCTCATCGGCTTCGCGCACATAGGGCAGTTTGGCGTCAGCGTCGGAGTAAACCGCAATCGTGCGAATGTCCAACTGCTTGGCGGTACGGATAACGCGCCGGGCAATTTCACCGCGATTAGCAATGAGGAGACTGTTCAACATGGCATCACATCCGGAACACGCCAAAGCGCGTTTCAGGGATTGGCGCATTCAAGCTTGCCGAAATCGCCAGGCCCAGCACATCGCGGGTTTGGGCAGGATCGATGATGCCATCATCCCACAAGCGCGCGGTGGCATAGTATGGGCTGCCTTCGGTTTCATACCGATTACGAATGGGCGTTTTGAACGACGTTTCGTCATCAGCAGACCAGCTTTGCCCTTTGGCCTCCATAGCGTCGCGCTTCACGGTGGCGAGTACTGAAGCCGCTTGTTCACCGCCCATCACCGAGATGCGGCTATTGGGCCACGTGAACAAAAAGCGCGGACTATAAGCCCGGCCACACATGCCGTAGTTGCCGGCACCAAAACTGCCGCCAATGAGCACGGTGAACTTGGGCACTTCGGCGGAGGCCACAGCCGTTACCAGTTTCGCGCCGTCCTTGGCGATGCCGCCCGCCTCGTACTTTCCACCCACCATGAAGCCCGAGATATTCTGCAAGAACACCAGGGGGATGCCGCGCTTGCAGGCGAGTTCAATAAAGTGAGCGCCCTTTAGCGCGCTTTCAGAAAACAGCACACCGTTGTTGGCCAGGATGGCGACCGGTTGACCCCAGATGTGCGCGAACCCGCACACCAAAGTGGTGCCGTAGGCTGATTTGAACGGATCAAACCGCGAACCATCCACAACGCGCGCAATCACCTCGTGTACATCATAGGGCGCGCGCACATCGGGCGGAATCACGCCATAGAGTTCTGAGGGGTCATAGGCCGGCGCTTCCGGCGCCAAGCAATCCAGCGGCTGGGGCTTGATACGGTTGAGGTTGGCAACCGCGCGCCGCACGATTTGCAAAGCGTGCGTATCGTTCTCGGCGATATGATCCACCACACCGGACTTGCGGCCGTGGGTTTCGGCCCCACCAAGCTCTTCTGCTGAAATCACTTCGCCTGTGGCGGCTTTCACCAGCGGCGGGCCACCCAAAAAGATGGTGCCCTGATTGCGCACAATTACGGTTTCATCGGACATGGCGGGCACGTAAGCACCGCCCGCTGTGCACGAACCCATGACGCAGGCGATTTGGGGTATCCCGGCGGCACTCATGCGCGCCTGGTTGAAGAAAATGCGCCCAAAGTGGTCGCGGTCGGCGAATACTTCGGCTTGGTGCGGCAGGTTCGCCCCGCCGCTATCGACCAGATAAACGCAAGGGAGGTTATTCTGCTGCGCGATCTCCTGCGCGCGGAGATGCTTTTTTACCGTCAGCGGAAAGTAAGCCCCGCCCTTGACCGTCGCGTCATTGGCGATGATCAGCACATCGCGACCCGAGACACGACCCACACCGGCGATGACACCCGCCGCCGGAGCTTCGTTGTCGTACATGCCATGAGCCGCAAGTGTGCCCACTTCAAGGAACGGTGCGCCGGGATCAAGCAGTTGCTCCACGCGCTGGCGCGGCAACAGCTTCCCGCGTGACGTGTGGCGTTTGCGGGCCTCGGCACTGCCGCCCAAGGCCGCACGTGCGGTTTCAGTGCGAAGGGTGCGAACGAGATCGTCCATCACCTGCTTATTGGCGCGGAATGCGTCTGACTGAACGCTGATTTGTGATTCGAGAACGGGCATGCGCTACATCGACTCTGCTGTTACATCGATTCTGCAAAGAGCTCGCGGCCGATCAGCATGCGGCGGATTTCCGACGTGCCCGCGCCGATTTCGTACAACTTCGCGTCACGCAACAGACGGCCCGTGGGGTAGTCGTTGATGTAGCCGTTGCCGCCTAAGCATTGAATAGCTTCCAGGGCCATCCAGGTGGCTTTTTCGGCTGCGTACAAAATCACGCCCGCCGCGTCTTTGCGTGTGGGGCCGTTGCGGTCGCAGGCTTTGGCGACGGCATATGTATAAGCGCGGCAGGCATTCATGGTGGTATACATGTCGGCCAGCTTGCCCTGCATCAGCTGGAACTCACCGATGGGCTTGCCGAACTGCTGACGGTCATGAACGTAGGGCATCACCACATCCATGCAGGCCTGCATGATGCCGATGGGCCCGCCCGCCAGCACCGCGCGCTCGTAATCAAGGCCAGCCATCAGCACGCGCACGCCGCCGTTCAACTGGCCCAGAATATTCTCGTGCGGTACTTCGCAATCCTGAAACACCAGTTCGCACGTGTTGGAGCCGCGCATACCCAGCTTGTCGAGCTTCTGGGCCCGTGAAAAGCCTTTGAAGTCGCGCTCGATAATGAACGCCGTAATGCCTTTAGGGCCTGCTTGCGGATCGGTTTTGGCATAAACAACAAGTGTGTTCGCATCGGGGCCATTGGTGATCCACATTTTGGTGCCGTTCAGAACCCAATGATCGCCCTTCTTCACGGCGCTGAGTTTCATCGACACCACATCGGAACCGGCATTGGGCTCGGACATGGCCAGCGATCCTACATGCTCACCAGAGATCAGCTTCGGCAGGTACTTGCGTTTTTGCGCATCGGTGCCGTTAATCTTGATTTGGTTGACGCACAGGTTCGAGTGGGCACCGTAGCTCAGGCCCACGGAGGCCGAAGCGCGGCTGATCTCTTCCACGGCGATGACGTGTTCCAAGTAGCCCATGCCCGCACCGCCGTATTCTTCCGGCACCGTAATCCCCAGCAAACCCAAGTCACCAAACTTGCGCCACAGGTCGTTCGGAAACTGGTTGCTGCGGTCAATCTCGGCGGCGCGCGGGGCAATTTCGGCAGCCGCGAAATTCGCAACTGACTGGCGCAACATGTCGGCGGTTTCACCGAGGTTGAAATCAAGAACTGTGGCTTGGTTGGAGAGCATGGGGCCATCACTCATTCAGCTTGAAGAGGCGCCGGGATCGGCGCTATTATAGAAACAATCATACGTTCTTTTAATGGGGGCAAGCCCCGTTAATTGTAAAGTGTTTACAATAGGTTATAGGATATATGGCGCGCACCAAGGGGTCTTCGGGCGAGAAAACACTTGCAGCGATTCGCAAAGCCGGCCTGAAGCTGATCTATCAGCACGGCTTCGAGGCCATGAGCCTGCGCGACCTCGCGCGCGAAGTCGGGATTCAACAGGGTTCGCTTTACAACCACATCGAGACCAAACAGGCGCTGCTGTTTGACCTGATGCGTACGCACTTAGAAAACCTGGTGACTGAGCTGGATGCGCGATTGAGCGATGAGAGTGACCCCACCGCGCGCCTGAAAATCTTCGTGGATTTTCACTTGGGCTATCACATGGAACGCAAGAGCGAGGTGTACATCAACAATTCGGAGCTGCGCAGCCTGGAACCTCAGAACTTGGTGCGTATTAAATCCCTGCGGAAAAGCTACGAGGCGCGGCTAATCGGCATTCTGAAAGCCGGTGTGGCGCGCAAGCAGTTTAAATGCGCCGATGTGAGCGTGACGGCCTTTGCAGTGATCGCCATGCTGACGGGCGTATGCGCATGGTACAAACCCAAAGGGTCGCGTAGCCAAGCCGAACTGGTAAAGATTCACACGGACTTAGTGCTTACAGGCATCGCCGCCTAAACACGTTTAGCATAACGCTGTGCTAAAGCAGCGCAAGCTAGAAGCTGGATCTGATGAAAGATCATCAGCGGCAGAACGATGAACCCAACACTGGCCGCGCTGAACAACACGCCAGCCATGGGCACACCCGTCGCCAGGGACTTTTTCGAGCCACAGAACACAATGGCGATTTCATCTTCGGTTGCGAACTTCAAGCCACGGCTGACGTACGTGGAAATGGCCAATATCAACGCCAGCAAAACCAGCGCCAGTGCAAACAGCACGGCCAAACTGACGGCTGAAACGTCATGCCACAACCCACTGACCACCGCCGCACTGAACGCGCTGTAGACTACCAGTAAAATGGCGCCCCGGTCGGCTTTGTTCAGCCACGGCTGGTTGCGCACCGGGGGGGGGGGGGGCGCCCCCCCCCCCCCCCCCCCGCCCCCCCCGCCCCCCCCCCCCCCCCCCCCCCCCCCCCCCCCCCCCCCCCCCCCCCCCCCCCCCCCCCCCCCCCCCCCCCCCCCCCCCCCCCCCCCCCCCCCCCCCCCCCCCCCCCCCCCCCCCCCCCCCCCCCCCCCCCC
>JAEUKL010000420.1 GCA_016793005.1 Rhodospirillaceae bacterium
GAAGCCATGGCCGATTTCGCGGTTGAGACCGATACGAGCTACAATATTCAGCACTATTTCGTCCGGCCTTCTTTTGCGCCCTCGGTTGATCCCTTGCGCTTGCTTGGCCGACGCCTGTTCGAGAGCAATAGCGACGATAGCCATTTCATTTATTATGACAAAGAAGCGTTCAACCGTTTTCTGGAAACGCGCACGGCATTTCGCGATTTCGAGTACAAAATCACCACTGCAAATGGCTACATCGGCTGGCGAAAATGTTATGGCACGCCCTACTATAATGATCGTGGTGAATTTGCCGGCTTTCGGATTCTTACACTCGATACCACCGCCGAGAAGGAAAGCGAGCGCTTGCGCCAGGAGGCCGATGCCGCTTACCGCGCGGTCGCCACCGCAGCGTTCGGCGCGTTCTATCGCATTGATACGCACGGACGTATCCTGTCGCTAGAAGGTGTGCGTAGCCAGCCCCCTGCAATAATGAATATGCAACGCACGGGGCGCTATATTTGGGATGCGATGGCCGACCTTGGCATTCGTTATCCGGCAGACATCAATCTGAAATCAATCATCGCCAACGGCATTCCATTCAGCGACGTCGAAATCCAGACGCTCAACGCCGATAACACGACGCGTGGCTGGTTTGTTCATCGCGGCGTACCCATCCGGGATCGAAACGGCATTTCGACAGGGTACGTAATTGCGGTTGCCAATATTTCCAAGCAAAAAATCCTTGAAAAAGAAGCTGTCGCGAAAGCTCAGGAGTTGGAGCGCATTATTGAAACCATGCCGGGCGTATTCTACCGTCTCTCAGGCCGCAGCGTTGAGACGGCGACGATTGAATACATGAGCCCGCGCATCGTCGACATTATTGGCTACAAGCCCGAGGAGATCATCAATCGCCCAGGCTTTAATCTGACCAAGGCCGGTGACCATGAAAGTTCTTACTTCGAAGACGGCATCGGCAACCGTCCTCCCGCGTCCCAGGAAAAACGGCTGCATCTGCGCCGCAAGGACGGCAGCTATGCCACCGTGATTGAAAAGCCGGTTGAAATCGCCATCAAACCAGATGGATCGAAAATCATCGAAGGCCTACTGATCGATATTTCAGATTTAGCGCAGCGTGACGCCGAGATCGCCAGCCGCCGCCGCCAAATGGAGGCGATTGTCGACAACCTTCCCGGCTGGATCTACGGTTTCGAAATCAAAGACGGCGAGGTGCTGGACTCGATTTGCTCGGGAAGCTCGATTGCCGTGATCGGCTATACCGGAGAGCAATTAATCGAACTGTTCAACAGGGGCAGCGTCAGTTACGCGCACCCCGACGATCTTTATACTTTGCAAAAAACGTGGTCGGACGTGATGGTCTGTAATGCAGGCAGCGGGTCGTTCGAGAACCGCTATCGCGTCAAGCATCGCGATGGCCATTGGGTGTGGGTCAGCGACCGCGGCCGCTATACGCGTAGCGCCGACGGCGTAATCCACCTCGACGGCATCGTGCTCGACATCACCGCCGAGACAATGGCGCAGGGCGAAACCGAGATTGTGGCATCGGCCGTCAACGCGGCGTCGGACATGGTGTGCGTGATCGATCCCAAGGGCATGATCTTGTACGCCAACAGCGCCTTTGCGGCTCTTGTCGAGTTCGAGTCCGACATCTCGATGCGCGGGGTCGATATTGCAACCACGGGCCGCTTTATTTCCCCAGACGATCTCGCGGTACGGCGCGCGATCAACGCTGCATTGAAACAGTCCGGGCGCTATCGCGGTGAAGTGGGCTGGGAAAGCAACGGAGGCCGCCGCCGCCGCATGGATTTGACGGTGACACGCACCGCCACCAAGCACGACGTGCTGATCGCACGCGATGTCACCGAAGCTAGCGCCGCTGCCGAACGCCGCAATCGGTTGAATGCGGCGGCAGCCCGCGTCGGCATCGCACGCGGCAGTTATCTCATGGATTTTCACTCAGGGATCCAAGAGCTTACCGAAATTGCGGCGAAAGCCCTGGATGTCGCGCAAGTGGGGGTCTGGCTGTTCGAAGGCGATCAGCGTGAAGCCTACCGCGCTATCGATATCTTTGACCATCGTACCGGCCGCCATGCCGACAACATTGTGCACACTCGTGCCCAATATCCGATGTATTTTGCAGCATTGGACTTGATGCGAAATATCGTCGCCTCAGATGCCGCCAACGACCCGGCCACGCGCGAGTTCAAAGACAGCTATCTCATACCCTTCGGCATTTCCGGCATGCTGGACACCCCGATTTTCCGCGCGGGCAAGGTCATGGGCGTATTGTGCATCGAACGCAGCGGACCGGTCCGGCCATGGCTGGATGAAGAGGTGGCGTTTGCAACCGTCATCGCCGACTCAATCGCGTTTGGGATCGAAGCTGAAGAGCGCAAAGTAGCCCAGCGACAGGTTGCCAACATCAACATTCAGTTGAACCGCGTCGTCAAAGCACTCGATTCCAGCCAAGACAACATCATCATCGAGGATAGCGACGGCCGCATTGCCTACATGAATGCCCGCGCGCTGCAGAGTTCAGCGCCCGTCGTGAACGGCAGCATCACGCCGCCAAACAAAGACATGACGTTTGGCGACCTCTTCCCCAATTTTCATGCGCGCCGCATTGCCGCCGAGCAGAAGATTCTGCAAGACTTGAGCGAGCACGGTTCGTGGGAAGACGAAATTGAGATCACGCATCCCAACGGTCGCGTGGTCTATATGGAAGTGCGCATTGCGCGGTTGCCCGACGGCGGCCAGATCTGCGTGGCGACCGACATTACGGCGCGCCGCCGCCAGGCCGAGCGCGAGAATGGCTTGCGATCCCAGTTGGCGGAAGCGCAGAAAATGGAAGCCATCGGCAGGCTGGCCGGCGGCATCGCCCATGATTTCAACAACATCATCGCCGCGGTGGCCGCCTACGCATCGGTCATTTCCGGCGATTCATGTTCGAACACGCAACACACCTCCTACGCCAATAAAATCCGCACGATCTGCGGGCGCGCCAGCGATATCGTGAAGCAGATCCTTTTGTTCGCGAAAGCCAAGACAGCTGCGCACGAGCCTGTAATGGTGGGCGATATCGTCACCGAAGCCCAGGAATTACTGACCGCATCACTGCCGGCATCTGTGGATGTGAAGGTTATCAACAATGCCGGGGGTGCTGTCGTGCTGGGGGCAAACGCCCAGTTGCTGCAGGTCCTGCTGAATCTCGGTTTGAACTCAGGCGATGCCATCAGGGAAGATCAGGGTTACATCGAAATTGCGCTCGACCGCATAATCGCGACTTCTGACGATGCAGATGGCACGGACAAAATCATCATGCGCAAAGAGGACGGCGCAACGCTGTCGCGCAGCTTGAAGGGTACTCTGGTCGCGGGCACCTCATACGTACGTATTTCTGTACGCGATAACGGCCCGGGTATTCCCAACGACGTGCTGGAGCGCATTTACGAGCCGTTTTTCACAACAAAAGAGAAATCCAAAGGCAGCGGCCTGGGCTTGCCGGTGGTGTACTCGATTGTCACCGCGCACGATGGCGCCATTGAGATCAGGACTGCGCCAGGCCACGGCACACGCTTCCTGATTTATCTGCCCGAAACGCAAGCTGTTGCGAGAATCGCGAGCCCACAAGAAATTGAAGTAGAGCCAGGTGGCCGCGGACGAATCCTGATCGTCGATGATGAAGCCGATTTGGCCGACGCAACCAGCATTTTGCTGTCGAAGGCCGGGTTTGAGGCTGCCCCGGTCTACAGCCCTGAGGAGGCCCTTGATATCTTTGCGGAAGACCCCCTGGCGTGGGACTTGGTGCTGACGGACCAAGTCATGCCGAAAATGAAGGGCGTTCAGCTGGCCAAAAAACTCCTGAAACTACGCCCCAGCCTGCCGATCATCTTATACACCGGCTATAGCGACTCTGCCTCGGATGAGGTGGTAAAGGCTGCTGGCATTAAAGCCCTGCTTTTTAAACCGGTCGAAGGCCCCCTTTTGATCCAGCACATCACGGCAGCCCTGAAAACGCGCGAAACTTAACGCCTATCCGGAAGGATAGGTCGGGCTTAAGCGATACTTTGGCAGGATGGCGCTGCTCTTTCGACCGCCTGCAGCGAACCGCGTTCCGGCGTACACCAAGCCGACCGATTGAACGGTCGATTCTGCCGGAGCTGCTTAATGCGATATCACTTGCATCTGATCACGGGATTCACAGGAACGGCGTTAAAGCGCTTTCTGGATTCGCATGTCTGTGACGATTTCATTATTCGCGAGCACCCGACCGATTCAAACACATCCGCTTGCAAGCCGGTTGTGCTGGCCTTTTCCAGCCCAAAGGACCGCGACCATGTTCAGAGTTTGATGCGCGTACGCGGCCACCGGTTGGCCCCGCGCAGGCTGCGCATCGAGCACTACAGCGCCGTCGCCTAAAGGAGAGTTGACGATGTCGAAGCTTTTCGGCCTGAAAATCAAGACCCGCCAATCGTATGAAGGCCTGGACAATATCCTGGCCCAGTACTGCCGCGGCACCTACTACATTTCCATTGGCGGCCTTGATGAAAGCAGCGACATTCCGCGGAAGGTCATGATCTTAAGCTTTGTTGAAGAAGAAGACCGCGAGCGCATTCGCCACTTCTTCTCGGTCCGCAAAGGCACCAATGCTCCCTCAGCGGGCGTTGGATTGTTGGCCACAGGATCAGCCCTTAACGACGCCGCATAGGTGAACCATGCTCATGTCTGCTGAAAAGTCTTCCCTGGCCGGCGCCCTGCATACGCCGATCAATTACATCCAAAAGGCCGAGGCGCGCATTATGTCGGTGCTTCGCGCCGACCCGGCGGAACGTCAGGTCACAGACCTCGCCGATGCGCTGGAAGCATTACGCGCGGCACGCTTAAGCCTTGTCACGCCCATTGAACGCGAGAACCGCCGCGAAATGCGCCTGGAGCACAGCGTCGCCTCGTACTATCAGTTGGGCGAAACCCTCTCGGACTGCGAGATCATCGACTTGTCCGCCGGCGGCGCCATGATTCTGGTGGACGGCAACTTACAAGCCGGCGCGCAAATTATGCTCTCGATTCCCTTGGGTGGCGCTTTGGAAGCCGCCGTCATCGCGTGTGAGGACAGCCATGTCCGCCTGCGTTTCACCAGCTTGCCCGAAGAATGCGCCGAAGCGATCCGTCGCCTCACGTGGTCAAAACTCGCAGGCTAAAACCTACGGCAATTTCGAGCCTTCCATCAGCTATCGCGTCGCACCGGTTCAACACCGGCGCGCTTACGTTTGGGCACATTGACCCTAGCGTTATCCCCCGGCTACGCCGTCCCTACGCCCTTATACAAAGGGCGTAACCCCCCATCCGATTAGCCGCTGGAACCCCCACCTGATACCTCCGGGCATGTGCCCCGCGATGCGAATTCCCTTATGCAAGTCACGCACCGCCGCCCTTTCGCGCGGGGGCGCGGACATAACCACGGAGGAGTCCACATGTCGTATCGCAAACAATCGGCCAGCGCGGGTGTGCTTGCAAACTTAGGTATCTCGAAACAGATCAGTTTAATTGGCGCCATCGGTTTGGCCGGCCTTGTGATTGTTGCCGCCGCCGGCATCGGCTCCAACATTTATGCGGTCAGCAGCAACGATGAGCAGACCAAGATTCTTGAAGCCCGCGATACCGCGAACGCCATTGAATTGGATTTCTCGAACGCGCGCCGCCTTGAAAAAGAATTTCTGATGACCTTCAACGCGAGCCTGCTCAAGGACTATACGACCTTGACCGAAGGCACCGAGAAGAAGATCGACCATATCTCTGAGCTCTACACCGATCCGGCTGTGCTGAAAAAAGCCAAAGCTCTGGACCATGAGTTCGACGAATACCTGAAGGCCTTCAAGGCCACATCCGAATTGGTGAAGGACGTCGGCTTGACGGTCGACGAAGGCTTGATGGGTAAGATGCGCAAGGCCGCGGCGGCGGCTGAAAAGGCCGTGATGGCCCAAGGCAACCGTGGCCTGGAAGCCGACATTCTGCAAGTCCGCCGCCAGGAAAAGGACTTTATCGCCCGCTTGAAGCCGGAATACATCAAAGAACATCGCGACAACGTAAAGCCGCTGCGCACGGCGATCCAATCGGCTGGTATGCCGGCTAATGTGAAGACCGAGTTGACCAGCCTGATCGACACCTATGTCGACAGCTTCGAGAAAATGGCCCAGGCCCGCCTGGACGTTGTGGCCAATCAGGCCGCGATGGAAAAGCAGTACGAACAGGCTTTGCCGCTGTTGGCCGACTTGGTGAAATCCAGCAACGAAAGCTTTGACGCTGCGATCAGCGAACAAACCACCGTGATGAGCACCGCCAGCACCGTCATGATTGTGGGCTCGCTGCTCATCATCGCGCTGGTCATCGGCTTCTTGATCATCGTCAGCCGCGCCATTGTCCGCCCGATCACCGATATGACCACGGCGATGAAAACCTTGGCGCACGGCGACAAATCGGTCGAAATTCCCGGCACCAACTACAACAACGAAATCGGCGCCATGGCCGAAGCGGTCCAGGTGTTCAAAGACAACATGATCAAGAATGACGAAATGGTTGCCGCCCAGTTGGCCGAACAGAAGGCCAAGGAAGAACGCGCCATTCGTGTCGCCAACCGCACCAAGGAGTTCGACAATGTCGTTAAGCTCACCCTCACCACGGTCTCGGGCGCCTCGAAGCAACTCGAGTCTTCTGCCCAGACCATGCAGGCCGCCGCTGAGGAAACCAACGTGCAGTCTACCGCTGTCGCGGCTGCATCCGAACAGGCTTCTGCCAACGTCCAAACCGTCGCATCAGCCACCGAAGAACTGACGGCGTCGATTAAGGAAATTGGGGCGCAAGTCACCCAATCCACCAAGATCACGGGCTTGGCGGTTGATGACGCCAACAAGGCCAAGGATATGGTTCGCAGCCTGGATTCAGCGGCCCAGAAAATCGGCCAAGTTGTGCGCCTGATTACCGACATCGCCGAACAGACAAACCTGCTGGCGCTGAATGCCACCATTGAAGCCGCGCGCGCCGGTGAAGCGGGCAAAGGCTTCGCAGTCGTGGCGTCGGAAGTGAAGAACCTGGCCACGCAGACCGCCAAAGCGACCGAGGAAATTGCCGGCCAGATCACCGGTATCCAAGGCGCCACGCGCTCGTCGGTTGACGCGATTGAAGGTATCTTTAATCGCATCGCCGAGATCAACCAGATCTCGACCACGATTGCCTCGGCGATCGAGGAGCAAGGCGCGGCCACGGCCGAGATCGCCCGCAACGTCGAACAGGCTTCTTCCGGAACGCAGGAAGTGTCATCGAACATTCAAGGCGTAACGAAGGCTGCTGGTGAAACGGGGCAGGTTTCAAGCCAAGTACTCGACGCCAGCCGCGAATTGGCGACACAGGCCGACCGCCTGCGCGCTGAAGTGGATGGTTTCCTGGCTGATGTGAAGAACGCGGCCTAATTCGCAAAACACAAACAGCATCATTGCTGCCCAGAGCCCCCGCGCCTCACCGCGCGGGGGTTTTTGCTTTGCGCCGCCCTGTCGCAGCAGGCTTATGCATAAGGATAGTGCGCGGGTCTTATAGCCTGCAGAACATCACCCACATACCTCTGCCGGATTCCGGGGGCGTACGCTCTTCGGATATCGAATGGCACCCGAACACCACACACGCGCACCCAAAATCGCGCACAATAGACTTGGAGCTTTGACTATGTTTCGCACACTCGCCAACCTGAACTTAAAAACCCAGATCAGCGTGGCCGTCACGCTGCTGATGATCGCTGCACTGACCGTCATTGTTGCGGTTATTCAGGTCAGGACCACAAACGAAGCCTTGGAGATGGCAGCAACGTATGCCACCGCCGAGGCGACCGCACATGCGCGCGAAATTACTGCCGTGATTGATGAGGGCTTCTCGTCCAGCCTGGCGGTTGCGGGTTTCGGCGCGACGCAGTTGAGTGTTGGTCAGGTCGACCGTGCGCAAATGTTGGCAAACTTGGATGTAGCCTTAAAAAGCAACACGCGCATTTATGGCGCCTGGGTACAATATGAAGATGGGGCTCTGGGCGCCGATGCCCCCTTCGTCTTAAAACCGGGTCATGACAGCAAAGGCCGTTTTGTCGGCTATTACCGTCGCGACGGCGGCAAGACGATTATGGAAGCGCAAGATCCGCAAAAAGATTGGTTCGTCGATGACTACTACACCATTCCAGCCGCAACCCGCAAAGCAGCGTTGATCGAGCCCTACAGCTTCGAAATGACCGATGGTTCAAAAGTGCTGATGACATCGGCCGCCGTTCCGGTGGTCGTAAACGGAAAGTTTGTCGGTGTGGCGGGCGTTGATCTCACCCTGGCGAACATGCAGGGCATCGTCGATGCCATTAAGCCTTACGGCACGGGCTATGCAGCCCTGTTGACCGGCAAAGGCAACATTGTCGGCTTCCGTGACAGCGAAACGCTGGGCAAGTCCGGCGCGACCATTGGGCTTGCAAAAGCCATCCTGGATGCTGCCGGTAGCGCTAAGCCGGTCAACACCGTCGCTGCCATCGACGGCACCGACTACTTCCAGGTCATCGTGCCGGTGGATTTTAATGCTACCGACACCACCTGGTCGCTCGCGATCATTATTCCGCGCGCCAGCATCGAAGCCAAAGCGAACGATCTGCGCAATTTCGCAGCCTTGTTGGCCGTCGTTGCCATCGTGCTGGGATCGGCGGGCGCATGGGTGTTGGGCACGGCTTTGTCGCGCCCCATCACAGACATGACCGGGGCGATGAACCGCCTGGCTTCGGGCGACATCAACCTCAGCATCGAGAACACCGAGAAAACCAATGAAATTGGGGCTATGGCGCGCGCCCTGGCCACCTTCCAGGATAACGCTCGCGAAAAAGTGCGCCTCGAGGCTGCACAGAAGGAACAGGCGATCCAGGCTAAAGCCGAGCAACGCGCGATGCTGAACCGCCTGGCTGATGAGTTTGAGCGATCGGTGAAAACAGCGACCGGATCAATCCTGAGCACATCCGGCAACATGGAACTGTCGGCCCAGACCATGCAGGCCGCCGCCGAGGAAACCAACGTGCAGTCGACCGCGGTCGCTGCCGCGTCCGAGCAGGCCTCGGCCAACGTTCAGACTGTTGCCGCAGCGACCGAAGAACTGACCGCCTCGATTAGGGAAATCGGCCAGCAAGTAAGCCAGTCGACCAAGATCACCGGTTTGGCTGTGAATGACGCCAACAAAGCCAAGGATATGGTCCGCGGTCTGGATACGGCGGCCCAGAAGATCGGCCAGGTTGTGGGCTTGATCACGGAAATTGCTGAGCAGACAAATCTGCTGGCGTTGAATGCAACCATTGAAGCGGCGCGCGCGGGTGAAGCTGGTAAGGGCTTTGCCGTCGTGGCCTCGGAAGTGAAGAATCTGGCCACGCAGACGGCCAAAGCCACCGAAGAAATTTCCGGCCACATCACCGGCATTCAGGGGGCAACACGGTCTTCAGTGGATTCGATTGAAGGCATCTTCAATCGAATCGCTGAGATCAACCAGATCTCGACCACCATTGCCGCCGCTATCGAGGAGCAGGGCGCCGCCACCCAGGAGATTGCGCGCAACGTCGAACAAGCCGCAGCCGGCACCCAGGAAGTGTCGTCAAACATTCAAGGCGTCACCAAGGCCGCCGGTGAAACGGGGCAAGTATCGAGCCAGGTGTTGGGGGCTTCCCGCGAGCTCACCACACAGGCCGAGCGCCTTCGCTCTCAGGTCGATGGCTTCCTGGCCGATGTGAAAAACGCCGCGTAACGACTCATCAATCCCACCCCGCACGGGCGTTTGACCTGCCCTAAAACCCCTCATGCCCACCGCATGGGGGGTTTTGCATTGCACGCGCAATGACTGTCGGGCGCATGCTCGCCAAACCAATAAAAAGGCCAGCAAAAACAGGTGATTTTACCCCTTATACCAAAGGTCATGGCCACCCGGCCCCTAAACCAAACGGCGCCGGTTCTATACCTCCGCTCGCATTCAATTTGCCCTGACCTGTCATAGGCTCCGACTGCAAATTTCGCCCCGCGGGGGGCATTACCGGAGCGAGGCTCACATGGATGATCTAATTTCTGAATTCGTCACGGAAACAACCGAAAGCCTGGGTCTATTGGACCAGGAAATGGTGCGTTTCGAACAGAACCCCAACGACGCGGGGATTTTGTCGAACATCTTCCGTGTCATGCACACTATCAAAGGCACCTGCGGCTTCTTAGGCCTGGGCCGTTT
>JAEUKL010000250.1 GCA_016793005.1 Rhodospirillaceae bacterium
AGTGCTGTACGTGTTCCGCACGCTCATTGACGAAGAAATTCCTCTCAATGACGGCTGTATGCGGCCCATCACACTCATTATTCCAAAGCATTCGATGCTGGACCCGCAACATCCGGCGGCCGTAGTGGCGGGCAATGTCGAAACCTCGCAAATTGTGTGTGATGCACTGTACGGCGCACTTGGTGTTCTCGCCGCAAGCCAAGGCACCATGAACAACTTTACGTTTGGCGATTCAAGGCACCAGTACTACGAAACCATCGCGGGCGGGTCGGGCGCAGGGCCCGGTTTCAACGGCACCTCAGCCGTACAGACGCACATGACCAATTCACGCCTGACCGATCCTGAGGTGCTGGAGTGGCGCTTCCCGGTGGTGTTGGAGCGTTTCGCAATCCGCAAAAACTCCGGGGGTGCTGGTCAATTCACCGGCGGAGATGGCGTAGAACGCACCTTAAAATTCCTGGCGCCCATGACGGCCTCGATTTTATCGGGCCGGCGCGCGACACAGCCCTTTGGTTTGGCCGGCGGGGGCAATGCGAAAGCCGGTGCGACCACCGTTCACCGCGTCAACGGCGCAACCGAAACCCTCAGCGCAACCGCATCGGCCGAACTGCACGTCGGCGACACCATCACCATCGCCACACCCGGCGGCGGCGGCTTTGGCGCAAAATAAATACTTACATGTTCCTAGGGCGCTTTGGGCCCAGCGCTGATCAGCAACCAAAACCGCTCGCGCAGGCTGACGGTTGCAGGCGACGGACTCATGTCGGGCGTCAGGTGCTGAAACGCACCGACATCGGGCGAAATGACGGGATCATCCTTGATTTCCTGCCGCACGTATAAGTGCGATCCCGGTACGGCATTGGCGACCCCTTTACTGTTGGTCAACCGCGCGCTTACTTCAGGCCGCAAGAGGTAGTTAATCAACGCGGCGCCGTTGGCACCGGCAGCACTCATGCGTGATAGCGCCAGCAGATAGACGCGCATGACTGTGCCCTCGTGAGGCGCGATAAACTCTATTGCTGATTTTTTTCCTGCACCCTGGGCAAGGCTCCGCGCTTGGTACACATCGCTCATGGCGGCCAGTGCAACACACACTTTGCCCGTCCCCAGATCTTCAATGACACTGCGCGTATCCAGTGCGGCGATGAACGGGCGCGCGGCCTCCCACAACGCTGACGCGCGCTCGGTGTCGCCCGGTGCATCGGACTGCGGAGAGAGCTGCAAGTATTTCAACGCCACCGGAAACGCGATGGATGGCGTTGCAACGCTGTGAATACCGCAAGCCGCAAGTTTGCCTGCTTTTGCCGGATCAAACACCAGTGCCCACGAATCCAATTTTGCGGCAGCACCCAATACGGCACTGACGGCCTCACGGTTGATGCCAAGACCGTAGGATGTCCATGCAAATGGTACGGAATGAAGCCCGCCTTTGTCGTACGGCGCAGCAACCGTGCGCAAGCTGGGGTCGATGTGGCCCAGGTTACTGATCTGACGCGCCGGCAGAACACTTAGGCGATTTTGTGCGATCAGTTTCTGGATGACGGTGCCCGAGGCCAGAATCACGTCCCCCGCCATTGCGTTGGTACCGTCGGCGCCCAGCGCCTCGTCATCATCGTAAGGCACCAACTCAATGATGATGTTCGTTTCCGTTTGGAAGTCCGCCAGCAAATCAGGGGGGATCAAGCTGCGGGGCGCCACCAGCCGAATGGTGTTGGGGGCCGCCGGCGTGACGTTCACAGCAGCTCCCGGCGAAGGGGTCATATCGATCGGCGCAGGCGCAAAAATCAAATAACCCAGCAGCAGGGCAATCAACGTGGCGCTTAAAGCAGCCGCCAGAAAAAAAGTGGTCAACGCCTTCGAGCGGCGCTGAGCGGCCGCAGCGTTGGTCTGGGTCGGCGCAACGGCCTCTTTTGCGGACGTGTCGTTTGGCGTTGGTTGGGGTGTCTCAGGCATTTGGTTTCTTTTTGGTGGCTATCTTTGTGCTTACGGTCTTTTGTGGTTTAACTCTGCAACGCCCCATGAAACCGGTCATGCGAACAATGGTCAACCCGCCTTATCAGCCCATTCCAAAGACAGCCCTGATTACCGGGGCTGCGCGCCGCATCGGCCGCGCGTTGGCGGAATCACTTGCGGCCGACGGCTGGGCTATCGCCATTCATCATCATAAGTCGTCGCATGGCCCGGACGACGTACTAAACGCTATCAAAGCGCTGGGCGGCAAAGCGATCTCGCTGGAAGCCGACTTAAGCGATCACATGGCGGTGGAGAAACTGATCCCCGAGGCCGCCAAGCAGTTAGGGCCCATCGGCTGCCTCATCAACAATGCTTCAATTTTTGAACGCGACGACATTGAGACAGCGACCCTGGAGTCATGGGATCACCACATCGCCGTTAATCTGCGTGCGCCGTTTTTTCTGTCGCAGGCGTTCGCGAAACAGCTGCCCGAAGCGCACCACGGCGCCATCATCAATATGGTCGACGAGCGGGTGTGGCACCTCACGCCGCATTTTGCCTCGTACACGGTCAGCAAGGCAGGCCTGTGGACGTTGACCCAGACGCTGGCGATGGCGCTGGCCCCGCGCATCCGGGTAAATGCCATCGGCCCCGGCCCTACCCTGCCCAGCCCGCGCCAGACCCAGGCCCAATTCGATGCTTTTCAGGCCAAAATGCCCTTAGGCCGCGGTACCACCCCGGCTGAAATCTGTGCCGCGGCGCGGTTTATCCTTGCGGCGCCAGCATTGACCGGGCAAATGATCGCCCTAGATGGAGGCCAGCACTTAGGCTGGGGACAGGTTCCTAAGGACGACGTACCCGAGGATTAATGCGACAAGACGGCGCCACAAGACTGGCGCCACATGAGGACCAGCGCCGCCATGAGCAAAAACCAGGTGATCGAAACGCTGAAAATCGCCGACGCCGGCGAAGGCATTCGCCACGTGTTTGTGCGCGATCTGCTTTTAACCTGCATTATCGGCGTCCATGCCCACGAAAAGCGCGGCCCGCAACGTGTGAGGGTCAACCTGGATGTCGGCGTCTACGAAAGCCAGACACCGCACGGCGACCAGCTTGAAAACGTGCTGTGCTACGAGGAACTGGTGGTGCGCATCCGCGCCATCGTTGCCGACGGCACCATCAACCTTATCGAAACCCTGGCCGAGCGCGTGGCCGAGATTTGTCTGCAGTCGCCGCTGGCGCGCTCAGCGCGCGTACGAGTTGAAAAGCTGGATGTGTTTTCCGATACGGCCAGCGTAGGCGTCGAAATCGAGCGCTTTGCGACCGCCCGTTCGCGTCCGCGATAAGCCGCTCCCGCAGGCGCTCTGGTTTCGGCGCCTGACCCTAACCGCAAGAAAACAGACACAAATTTGCCATCGAATCACGTGGCTGCGCCGTGCTGGTGCTGCGGTCAAGAAAGTTGTTCACAAGCCTTTTCAGCCCCTCAATTCTTCTCAACCAAGCCCAAAATATTTCAGGCTCGCTTAGTCCTTTGCCACAATCAGAATTAAAAAATATTATTTTTCAATACGTTGTGATTTTTGCCTGAAAAATGGGCAAACGGGTTAGAGCCCAGGGAACCCGCCATGCGAATCGTCCTCGGGCGAAGTTACCGACAGACTTATCCACAGAAACCGTGGATATCGTTAAAGCCGCCAGTGCGTCCAAAAGCCGTGACGGTTTTGCGTCCGGCGCATTAGGTCTTACATGGCGGTTTCCACAAACAAATTCCCCTGCCTGGCGCGTTGACGCGCGGACCGGCCCTGCTCAGATTGCTTGATGTTCCCAACTTCGTTGCCCAATCCCGACGATAACACCGCCGACCAGATCGCTCTGGATGCGCCACCGGCTATTGATGCCGTGCCCAAGGTCGAAACTACGCCCGGCGGCGGCTTGGCCGTATTGCAGGCCGCAGTGGCCACCCTGCCGCCCAAGCCCGGCGTGTACCGCATGATCAACGCCAAGGGCGATGTATTGTACGTGGGCAAGGCCAAACACCTGAAAAAGCGCGTGGTGTCGTATACGCGCGTCGACCGTATGCCCATTCGGTTACAGCGCATGGTCTACGAGACTCATCATCTGGAAATCGTCGTCACTCACACCGAAGCCGAAGCGCTGCTGCTGGAAAGCAACCTGATCAAGCAGTTAAAGCCCCGCTACAACATTCTGCTGCGCGACGACAAATCGTTTCCTTACATCGTCATTCCGGGCGGCCATGATTTTCCGCGCGTGCTGAAACATCGCGGTGCACGCGCCAAAGGCAATGAATACTTCGGCCCGTTTGCGTCTACGCAAGCCGTCAACCGCACACTGACGACGCTGCAAAAAGTCTTTTTACTCCGCAGTTGCACCGATGCGGTTTACGCCAACCGGACGAGGCCTTGCTTGCTTTATCAAATCAAGCGTTGCACAGCGCCGTGCGTGGGCAAGATCAACACCACCGATTATGCCGATTTAGTGCGCCAGGCGCGTGAGTTCCTGCACGGCGACAGCCGGGCGATCCAAGACGAGCTGGCCAAAAACATGGATGCCGCTGCGGCCGAGTTGAACTACGAGACAGCGGCCCGCTACCGGGACCGCATTCGGGCGTTGACGGTGGTGCAGTCGCACCAGGACATCAATGTCTCAGGCATGACCGAAACCGACGTCATCGGCATGCAGCGGGCCAACGGTCAAAGCTGCATTCAGGTGTTCTTCTTCCGGGGCGGGCAGAACTACGGCAACCGCGCCTACTTCCCAGCCCATGCGGCGGAAGATACGGACGGCGAAATCATGGAAGCCTTTGTGGGGCAGTTCTACGCCAACTTCCCGCCGCCCAAGGAAGTGATCTTGAGCATCAAGATTCCCAATCATGCGTTGGTCAGCGAGGCCTTGGCTTTGCGCGCCAACCGCAACGTCGACCTCGCAACGCCCCAGCGTGGCGACCGCAAAAAAATCGTCGAGCATGCCGTCATCAATGCGCGCGAAGCCTTACTGCGGCGTCAGGCCGAGAACAGTGCGCAACGTGCGTTACTGGACGGCACGGCCGAGGTGTTCAAACTGCCGGCTCCTCCGGAACGCATCGAGGTCTACGACAACTCGCACATTTCGGGCACCAACATGGTGGGCGGGATGATCGTGGCCGGGCCGTCGGGCCTGATGAAAAACGCCTACCGCAAATTCAACATCAAGACCCCGGACTTGGCAGCCGGCGACGACTATGGGGCCATGCGCGAAGTGCTGACCCGCCGCTTTGCCCGCGCACAAACTGAGGACCCCGAGCGCACCCAAGGCCAATGGCCCGACTTGGTGCTGCTCGACGGCGGTGAAGGCCAGTTGAACGCAGGCCTGCAAGTGCTGGCGGATTTAGGGATCGACGATGTGAATATCGCGTCCATTTCCAAAGGCCCGGATCGTAATGCCGGCCGCGAGCATTTCCATATGCCCGGCCAAGCACCCTTCATGCTGCCGCCAAACCATCCTGTTTTGTATTTTTTGCAACGCTTACGTGACGAAGCCCACCGGTTCGCCATCACCACGCACCGAGCGAAGCGCAGCAAAGCCATCGGACAGTCGACCCTGGATGATGTGGCGGGCATTGGTGCAGCGCGCAAAAAGGCGCTGATTCGGCACTTTGGCTCGGCCCGCGATGTGGCCAATGCGGGCATTACGGATTTGCAGACCGTCGAGGGCATCAGTGCCGCCATGGCCAAAAAAATCTATGATCATTTTCACCCGGAAGGGTAAAATCGATCTTATATAGCGGCTAACCGATTTACGTGCTGCCAGGATCAGAAGAACGTGTGGAACCTGCCGAACATTCTAACCATGTCGCGCATCATCATCATCCCGGTGGTGGTGGCGACCTTCTTTTTCGACAGCCCGACAATGCGTTGGACCGCGTGTGCATTGTTTACGCTGGCTGGCATTACGGATTTCTTTGATGGCTACCTGGCGCGCCGCGAAAAATTGGTCTCCCGGCTGGGCCGCTTCCTCGACCCCATTGCCGACAAACTGCTGGTGGTCTCGGTGCTGCTGATGATCGTGGCGTTTGATCGCGTGGGCCCGTGGTCGTACTTGCCGGCCCTGGTCATTCTGCTGCGTGAAATTTTTGTGTCGGGTTTGCGCGAGTTTCTGGCCGAGTTGCATGTGGGCCTGCCGGTCACCAAACTGGCCAAAGCCAAAACCACCGTGCAAATGGTGGCCTTGGGCTTTCTCATTGTCGGCAGTGCGGCTCCAAGCTGGATTCCGGCCGAGCTGATTGGCGAAATCGGCATATGGATTGCGGCCGTGATTACCCTCGTCACCGGCTACGATTATTTGCGCGCTGGCTTGGCGCACATGGACGAAGGCAGCGCGCCGTCTTCATCCCAAGCGCATGTGCCATCTGACAAAGACAAGTCCGGCTAGGTCGTGGCGCTGAACATCCTCTATTTCGCGTGGGTGCGGGAGAAGATCGGGCGCGGCGACGAAACCGTGACCCCGCCTGCAACCGTTGAAACGGTCGCGCAGTTAATCGACTGGCTAGCTGGTCAAAGCCCCAAGCATTCCGAAGCGTTCAAGAACCGCGCACAAATCCGCGTGGCCGTAGACCAAACCCACAGCGCGCATGCCGCGAAAATTGCAGGCGCCAAGGAAGTGGCGTTCTTCCCGCCGGTCACCGGCGGATAGAGGGGCCTGGATGATGGACATCCGCGTGCAAAAGGACGCCTTCGGAATCGGTGCGGAAACCGACACTTTTGCTGCGCGCAACAAAACCTCTGGGGCGATTTGCACCTTCATCGGGCAGATGCGTGATTTTCGGGGGGCCGACAAACAGACCGGCGAAGCCATCGCGACGATGGAACTCGATGCCTATCCCGGCATGGCCGACAAACAGCTGTTGGATTTGGCAACCGAAGCCAAGTCGCGCTGGCCCTTGGACGATATCGCCATCATTCACCGCTACGGCCCACTGAAACCCGCCGAAGCGATTGTGTTTGTGGCTACAGCATCAGCACACCGCGGCGACGCATTTGCGGCGTGTGAATTCCTGATGGACTGGCTGAAAACAAAGGCCCCGTTCTGGAAAAAAGAAACGGGGCCTTCGGGTTCGTCGTGGGTCGCAGCACTTGAAAGCGACGATGATCGCGCCAAGCGCTGGGAAAAAACCTAAGCGGCTTTGGCTGCCACTGTTTTACCTGTCGCCAAATCGTAATCGGCCATCAGGTTCTTGCAGATTTCACCGGGCGTGAACTTATAAGGCCCGATTTCGCGCACGGGCGTCACTTCCGCCGCCGTACCGGTCAGGAAGCATTCCGTCGCCTTGCTCAAATCTTCCGGCATGATCACGCGCTCGACAACTTTATAGCCACGCGCCTTGGCCAGCGCGATGACCGTACGGCGTGTAATACCATCCAAGAAGCAATCGGGTGTCGGCGTGTGAATCTCGCCGCCAAAGTTGAAGAAGATATTCGCACCGGTCGCTTCGGCCACCTGGCCGCGCCAATCCAGCATCATCGCATCGTCGTAGCCTTTGCGCTCGGCAGCGTGTTTGTTGAGCGTGCAGATCATGTAAAGGCCCGCAGCTTTAGCACGCACCGGAGCGGTATCCGGATGTGGACGGCGCCATGTAGCCATATCCAGGCGGATGCCCTTTAATCTTTCCTCGGGCGAGAAGTACGACGGCCACGGCCACACGGCGATGGCGACGTTGGTCTTGGTGGACTGCGCGGCCACGCCCATCATTTCGCTGCCACGCCACGCCAGCGGGCGCACGTAGCAGTCGGTGAGGTTGTTGGCGCGAATGGTTTCGTACGTCGCCTCGTTGATCTGCGCTTCGGTGAACGGCATCTTCATGTCGAGAATACCGGCCGAGTAAAACAGACGCTCGGTGTGTTCTTCCAGCTTGAACACCTTGCCGCGGTAAGCGCGCTCGCCTTCGAACACGCAAGACCCGTAGTGCAGCGCGTGGGTCAGCACATGGACCTTCGCGCCCCGCCATGGCATGAGGGTACCGTTAAACCAGATGTATCCGTCGCGATCATCAAACGTGGGTGTGGTCATGAGAAACTCCATTTTGTCTCAAAATACCCGTCGCGGCGGCAGGTTCAACGCGCGAAATTATATTACTTAACGGGTACGCGAATCGTAATATCAAAACCATAAGCCCGGGGTATAAATATGTCAATATTGCTGACGTATATGGCCAAAGGAGCCTAAAGCCATGGCCGACCCAAAAGCATCCGCGAATCCATTGTTTTTGCGCGACGAGGATTTGCGCCAGGCCATCGAACTGCTGTTCTTCGCCTACCGCGACTTTACCGCCCGGGCCGACGTGATTCTGGCCAAGCAAGGTTTCGGCCGCGCCCACCACCGTGTGATCTATTTCGTCGGTCGCCATCCCGGAATTACGGTCAGCGCACTCCTCGACATCTTGGGAATCACGAAACAGAGCCTATCTCGGGTCTTGAGCCAACTGGTGCGCGAAAACTACATTGTGCAAAAGAAAGGCACCCAAGATGGACGCCAGCGCTTGCTGCACTTGACGGAAAAAGGCCACGACCTGGAGAAATTACTCACCACCGAGCAGCGCGCGCGCATCGCGGCAGCCTACAAAGATGCGGGCGCAGTTGCGGTAGATGGCTTCCGCAAAGTGATGTTAGGTGTGATGAATGAAACGGCGCGCCTTCGCTTTAAGACAACCGAGAAGTAAACGCACCGCATGAACAGCCGCAGCGTTTTTGCATCTACCACGCCCCCCGACATCCTGGAATTTTTTGAAAGCTGGGAAGACCTGCCGATGAACGGGTTGGTGCCGAGCCTCAGTAATTATCTGGATAATGCCAAGCCGCACCTGCAGCCCAACGTCACGATTGTCGACGTTCTTAGCCAAACACATATGGTCGTGCGGTTGTTCGGCACACGCCTGGAAAGCGTGTCTGGCCTAGCCCCCACCGCCAACGACCTGATGCTGCTCTACAGCCCCGATGCCCGTACGCTGGCGCGCACGATTGTTTGGGAGACGGTCACCCGCCCGGTCGGCTACGTGTGCACCCGTAAGGTCCGTACAAAAAGCGGGCTGTTGCTGGATTGCCCGGCCATCGGTCTGCCCATTGCAGTCGATGACAGCGCGATGAAATGTTTCATCACCTACTCCAGTGTCGGGAATGCGCAGCAAGCACTTGAAGCGCGCGATAGCATCATCATGGTTGAAGACATTATCTTCGAACATTGGGTCGATATCGGTGCGGGCGAGCCTGAAGGCCGACCCTAGATTCCGCACGGTCAAATTTTAGGGCCTCTTAAAATTTGGGGATCGGCTGATTTGCCGCTAAACTGTAGCCATGGCCCTAGATTCCGCATCCGACTCTGCACAGCACATCCTTGTCGTCGACGACGACCCGAGGCTGTGTACGCTTTTGGCGCGTTACCTGAAAGATAACGGGTACATGGTCACCGCTGCGCAAAGTGCCGCCGAAGCGCGCCGCCACCTGGCCAGCTTGCGGTTCGATCTGTTGGTGGTCGACCGGATGATGCCCGGCGAAGACGGCCTTTCGCTCATCAAGCACATCCGCAGCACCAACGCCGTGCCCATTCTGATGCTGACCGCCATGGGCGAAGCCGAACAGCGCATTCAAGGCCTGGAGCATGGGGCCGACGACTACATGGCCAAGCCCTTCGAGCCGCGCGAATTACTGCTGCGCGTAAACTCGATTTTGCGCCGCGCGCCAGCACCCGAAGAGCCGGAGCGGTTGGAACTGAAATTTGGCCCCTGCCGTTATGACCTTGCGCGCCATCAGCTGACGATGGATGGCCAGCCGGTTCACCTGACATCCAGCGAAGCCGAGTTGTTGCGCATTCTGGCCGATCATGTGAACGAGCCGGTTGATCGCATGGTGCTGGCCGCCGCGGCTGAAGACGGCTCGAACCCGCGCACCATCGATGTGCAGATCACACGGCTGAGACGCAAATTAGAGGTCGATCCGCGTCAGCCGCGTTATCTGCAAACCGTGCGCGGCACGGGCTATCTGCTGCGTGCTGATTAGCCGTGGGTCCCGATTAAGCCATGAGCGAACGCATCCAGCGCGCCGACCCTTCAAGTTCACCCCTCACGGCGTGGAAAGGCTGGGACTGGGAACGCTGGGCGCCGCGCACGCTGATGGCGCGCGCGAGCCTGATTATCGTTGTGCCGATGCTGCTGGTGCAGGTGATTTCCACCTACATTTTCTACGACAACCACTGGGATACGATGTCGCGCCGCATGGCCGCAAGCTTGGCGGGCGATGTGGCCGGTATCGCCGTGTTCATCAAGGACTTTCCAGGTGATCCCAACTTGGCGTGGCTGAAAGACACCGCCAAACGCACACTGATGATGGATGTCACCTTCGATCCGGGTGCGACCCTTCAAGCCCCGGTTTCGAATCCGTCGGTTGTGACCGATGAAAGCGATATCTCCAACGATTTGCTGAAAGAAGCGTTGTGGGAGGCATTGAAGCGGCCGTTTCAGGTCGACCTCGCCACCTTCCGCGTCGATAAGCAAATCTCGATCCATGTACAGTTGGATAACGGTGTGCTGCACGTGCTGGCGCCCCGCCGCCGTTTATTTAGCTCGACCACGTATGTCTTTGTGATCTGGATGGTGGGCTCGTCGTTGCTGCTGTTCGGCGTGGCGACCGTATTCCTACGCAATCAGGTCAAAGCCGTGCGCCGGCTGGCGCGCGCGGCAGACGAGTTCGGCAAAGGCCGCGACGTCCCCGATTTTCCCGCCGAAGGCGCTTTTGAAGTGCGCCAGGCCGCACGGGCCTTCAACATCATGCGCGGGCGCATCACACGCCAGATCGCGCAACGCACCGACATGCTTTCCGGCGTGTCGCATGACCTGCGCACGCCGCTGACGCGCATGAAATTGCAGCTTGAGATGATGGGCCGCGATGTCACCCCTGAAGATATCGCCGCCTTGAAAGACGATGCTGCGGATATGGAGCGCATGCTGGATGCGTACCTGACATTCGCACGCGGCGATGGCAACGAAGAAGCCATTGCCGTCAACATCGCCGAGTTATTGGAAACCGTCGTATCGCGCTTTCGCCGCGACGGTGCGGCGATCTCGCTTCACCTCGGTGTCGTACCGACCTCTATTCCCTTGCGCCCGATTGCGTTCGAACGCTGCGTCAATAATCTTGTCGGCAACGCGGTGCGTTACGCCAAGACGGTTGAAATTTCTGCGGGCGCCCATGGGCGTATGCTGGAGATTCATGTGGACGACGACGGACCCGGCATTCCGCCCGAGAACCGTGAGGATGTGTTCCGGCCCTTTACGCGCCTTGAAACATCGCGCAACCCAAAGACCGGCGGTGTCGGCTTGGGCCTGACTATCGCGCTCGATATCGTACGCAGCTTGGGTGGCGAGATTGCGCTCGGCGACAGCCCCAAAGGAGGCTTACGCGCCACCATCAGGATTCCACTGTAAGCGCATGTGACACTTAGCTCGTCACGAATATAACGCGTCACCCCCGCGAAAGCGGGGGTCCAGCATTCAACCTACGCCATTGCACATCGAGGATTGGATTCCCTCATCCTGCCGTTTATCGGCGGGATATTAGTTGTATCGACCTTGGGTCGAACCGCGGGAATGACAAGGAAACCCTAATTGCCCGTACTGGCCGCCGCAGTATCCGGCGAGACCGGATCGGGGTTGGGTGACGCACGCCGACGCTTGCCGGCCATAAATGTTGCGGCTTTCTCGGCGTAGCCCAAAGCCTTGTCCAGCGCTGCCATGGTTTTCGCCATATCGGCGCTGTCGTCGTCGCGCCATGCGCGAAGGGCCGAGAGGTACGCCAGTTTCAAACCCTCGGATTGGGCCACCCCTGATAAGCCGTGCAGCGAGACACCCGCAGCCGCCAGCGTAGTAGCCATCGACCGCGACAAGCGCGCCATGACCATGGCCGCCTCAAAAGGATCGCGCGCAAGACCTTTCATCAGACTCAACACACCGGCACGGTATTTTTGCAGCGCATCGAAGCGGCGCATCAGCAAATCAAACAAGCGGTCCTTCACGGTTTGGCTATCGTCCAGCGCGTCCACGTCCGCCAGCGCAATATGATCAACAGCATCAGCAAAACGCGCCAGGATGTGCGCCTTGGTGGGCGTGTGCAGCAACACTTCGCCCAGTTTCAAACCGCTGCGCGTGGCGATCACTTGAAACGACACACGCGCCCAATCCGCGGCGGCGGCTTCCTCCATCGCTGCCGTCAAAATGCGCGACATGTCATCGGGTTGGTTTGGCGTCGTTTTGCCGCTGCTTGCCTTGCGTGCCATGACGAGTCCTCGTCTAACGCTCGTGAATCAACTGAACTAGGCTTTCACAGCGGTATGACCGAATCAAGGCGGTGGCTCGCCCTACCTATTTAAGGGCTTCTTTTAAGGGCGGAAAATAAGCTTACTTCGACAGCTCGCGTGAGCGTGCGGTCGCCGCCGCAACGGCTCTGGTCAAGAGCTGGCGCATACCATCGTCAGCCATCAACACCGATAAAGCCGCCGCTGTCGTTCCATTGGGGCTGGTGACATTCTGGCGCAGCACTGCCGCTGAATCGGCCGCCTGTTCCAACAGTGCGCCTGAACCCGCGACCGTCGCACGGGCCAGTTGTTCGGCCAAATCTGGGGGCAAGCCTGCTGCGCGGCCCGCCTCGGCCAGCACCTCGGCCAGCAGAAACACGTAAGCAGGCCCGCTGCCCGAAACCGCGGTCACCGCATCCATCAGCGCTTCGTTGTCCACCCAGGCGACCTGACCGGCGGCCGTCATCAGCTTGTCGCAAATCTGGCGCTGGATCGGGCTCACTTCAGGGGCGGCCGTCAGCACGCTGATGCCCTTCCCGATGGCTGCGGGTGTGTTGGGCATCGCGCGCACCACAGCAGCATCTGCGCCCAGGTGCTGCTTGAAGAACGAGATCTGTTTGCCCGCCAGGATCGATAACGTCACCGGATGATACCGCATAAAGTGCGCGTACTGCGGCACCACATCGGGCGCCAGTTGCGGCTTGACCGCGAACACGATTACATCGGGTTTGAAATCGCTGGGAATATCTTGGGCCTTGGGCAGCACCGTGAGCGCGGGGTGGCCCGCACAACAGGCCAGCGACGTGCGGCCGGCCGGCTCGATGATCAGGATATCAACCGGATTGAGGCCGCGTTTGAACCAGCCCTCGACCATGGCTGATCCCATTTTGCCGCAACCAACAAGAAGAATTGTGCCGTCCATTCATGGATTGTATCGCGCTTTTTCCAGGTCCTGGCGAGGAAAAAGGGGCGGCGGATCAAAAGGAGATTTTCTGCGAAGTACGTCGGGTGAGGGTGTGTTCGTTATAGTTGCAACATAACTGCGCGACGGGACGCTCGAACACGTTGCCCTCACCCGCCTCCATATTGCGGCGCGCTCATTCAGTTCAACTGAAAGACGCACGGACCCAACACCACCGGCTATAGCCGGACGCAACGGAGGTTAAATGCTCGGACGGGCTGTTTTAAGCCTGCCCCACTGTATCCAATAACGAACTGGCGATGGCGTCTTCCGCCGTGCGCCCGCCCCAAATCACGAATTGGAACGCCGGGTAATAGCGCTCGCACTCGGCCATAGCCAATTCCATCACATCGCTGATGGTTTCGGTGTCCACAGGCCCTTGCAGACGAATGGTGTGGCGGAACATCGGAATGCCTTCTTCCACCCAGATCGCGAAGTGGCCCATCCACAGACGTTCGTTCAGTTTGGCCAGGAGTTCGTAGATTTGGCCCATCAGCTTGGGCTGCACCCGCATATCAAACGCGCAGGAAAAGTGCAGCGCGTTCAGATCTTCGGACCAGGCGAAGAACATGCCGTAATCACACCATGTTCCCGGCGCTTCGACTGCAAGCTCCGTTTCGCAACGGCGGTCGTAGACCCATTCTTTTTCGGCAATGATGTCTTCAATGATATCGACAGGGTGAGCAACCTTAGCGTCCTGGCGACGCGCGGCGTGTGATTGCATATATTTCCCCTCAAAACCCCCGCGAGACCTTGAGTCTGGATTCCCTCAGAAACAAACGTTCCGGACCCAAAACAATCAATCTTTCATCAAGATATAGGAGGGGTGCTGACCTAGCAACACAAAATGTTGCGCAATATCAACGAGTCGCACAACACTGTGGATAAGCCGAAAAACTGAGTCGAATGAATCAGATAGCGCGGGAAAACATGATGCGAAAAGGCGCGGTTGCACGCGCGCGGCATTATTTTTTTTGGGCGTCGAACGCTTTTTCAAGCGCCGCAATGCGCGCGGCAAGCTTTTCATTCTCGGCGCGCGCGTTGGCGGCCATTTCCTTCACCGCATCGAACTCTGTGCGCGGTACGAAGTTGGCATCCGCCATATAACGCTCAAGCTTATCGCGAATCAGGCCTTCGATTTCCTGCTTCAGCGAACCGAGCGCGCTGAGCGCACCACCGGCCACCTTAGCGATGTCATCAAAAATGCGATTTTGCGTTTGCATGGCGTGATCCTCGCAAGTGATTCGTGTGAGCAGTATAGTGAATGAGATAAGTGCGGGGCAGCAGATTCGCAAATCGAACTTTTTAAAGCCTTATTCTTGAGAACAGCCGAGCCAGTATTGGCGCCCTATAAAGACGGACAACTGCAAATTATGCACATTCTTCAGAATACATTGTTGTGGATTATCGCAATTTGGAACTGCGTGTACTTCACATCTATTTTTGCCACCCTGTACGTCATCAGCCACGACAACGTTTATTTTTTTGTAGGGCTTCCGATCGGACTAATCATCGATGGATTGCAAGTAAATGCTTTCCGGGATGCACTGCATCAGCATGCCGGCCTGCATAGAGAGCCAGTTGTCACTTTTGAACCAGTTCCAACACTTCATGACATGCGCTCCAAATATGTGCGCCCCAATAGCGATGGCCTAACAACCCACTATGGGCCGCACTTCACGAACGGGCTGATCGGTGCAGGCATCTTAGTTGTACCGTTCCTGATGCATTGGGAAACGATAACCGATCCGATATATGTGGCCTTACAGCCGCTTTACGACACATTTAAAGCCACCACAGTGGCGCAGTCCTTTTGGGCAAACAATCTTGAGCGCGTACTGCAAGATATTTACACTTATAAAGCTGCGGCTTTTGCCTATTTTGTCGCGCTCGGCGCGATGTTCCCGTTCGTATATCGTCAAAGCTGGAAACGTAGAGCGCTGTTCAGATTAAAGCCCAAGGACGAACGCTTTCGCAATTGCGTGTTAGATGCACTCGTATCTCTTGGTGCGATGATCTACTTCGCTAGATCATATGAAGCATTGAACGGTTATCGCGGCCCGAACGCGGAATTTACGTTATATCTTGGTGTTGCGGTTACGTTCGCATTCACGTTTCTCTCGCGCATCGCAATGTGCGAACTGCTCACGCAATGGCGCTTGATCGCAGAAAACGAGGCCGCCTCCACCCAGCAAAAATAAACCTCTCCCTTGGGAGAGGTCGGCGCGGAGCGCCGGGTGAGGGCGCGTTGTTTATCTTTTCGCGTCTAAATGCTCCGCAATGGCTGTAAGCACGCCATCAACATTACTCATGGGGTCGTTATTCCAGAACCGCAGCACGTGATAGCCGAACCCCTCTAGCTTGCGTGTACGTTCTGCATCCTTTTCGTTTTGCTCGGCGTGCTGCCCGCCGTCCAACTCGACGATCAACCGCGCTTCGAAGCAAAGAAAATCTACGGCAAAATTATCAACAGGTACCTGCCGCTTAAATTTGGCACCACAAAGTTGCCGCGCACGAATGCGCGACCACAGCAGAATCTCGGCATCAGTTTGTGAGCGCCTTAATTGGCGCGCGGTTTTAATGGACGGCATAGATCAAACTTATCATAAAACAACTCGCCCTCACCCTGCCCTTTCCCGTCGCGCTGAAAGCGCGCCGACATAAAATCTACTGGCCTCCGGCCAGATGGGAGAGGGTTATTGGAGTTTAATTGCCAAGACCGCTATAGTACGGCCACCTTTACAGACGCGGTTTTAAGCGAGGCCCACGCGTGTTCGCCATTGCCTTTCCCCAGATTGATCCTGTCATCGTTGCATTCGGTCCTTTTGCAATTCGGTGGTACGCGCTCGCGTACATCGCAGGCCTGTTCGGCGGTGTGTGGGTGATGCGCCGCTATGTGCAAAAACCGCCCGCGCTGATGACGCCGGAACAAGTGGATGACTTTTTCCTGTGGGCGATGCTGGGCGTGATCTTGGGCGGGCGTATCGGCTATGTGCTGTTCTACAAACCGCTCACGTACCTGAATGATCCGCTGTCGATATTGAAAACCTGGGAAGGTGGCATGTCGTTCCACGGCGGCCTGCTGGGCGTGATCCTGGCCATCATGCTGTTCGCGCGCAAACACAAGATCGAGCAGTGGTTTATCTCGGACGGTGTCGGCGTCGTGGTGCCGATTGGTTTGGGTTTGGGGCGCTTGGCCAACTTTGTGAACGGCGAACTATGGGGCCGGGAAGCACCCAACGTCGCATGGGCCATGGTGTTCCCCGGCGCCGGCGACATTCCGCGCCATCCCAGCCAGCTTTACCAAGCCTTCCTGGAAGGTGTGCTGTTGTTCACGATCATGATCGTGCTGTCGCAGAACGAAAGTATTCGCCGCAAGCCCGGAACGCTGACGGGAATTTTCTGCGCTGGCTACGGCGTGTTCCGCATCATCGGTGAATTTTTCCGCGAGCCCGATGCGCACATTGGGTTCCTGGCCATGGGCATTACCATGGGCCAGTTGCTGTCGGTCCCCATGGTGCTGTTTGGCGTGTGGTGCATCTGGCGCGCCGATAAGGCGGCCGCCGCCAAAGCATGAGCGATCTTGCTGCCGAACTGCGGACGCGGATTGCGCGGGAAGGATACGTCACCGTCGCTGACTACATGAACGCTGTTGCCGGCGCCTATTACGCGCGCGGTGATGTGTTCGGCGCAAAGGGTGACTTCACGACCGCACCGGAAATCAGCCAAACCTTTGGCGAAATCATCGGGCTGTGGTGCGCCGTCGCCTGGCAGCAAATGGGGCAGCCGGGCCCGTTCAAGCTGATCGAATGCGGCCCAGGGCGCGGCACGCTGATGGCAGATTTGCTGCGCGCCGCCAAACAAGTGCCGAGCTTTGTGCAAAGCGCCGACATTCATTTCGTAGAACGCAGCCGCGCGTTGCGCGACATGCAGCGCGAGAGCCTAAAAGAATATAGCGTGACATGGCATGATGATTTTGCCGCTGTGCCGCCCGGCCCCAGCATCATCATCGGCAACGAGTTCCTGGATGCCCTGCCGATCCGGCAATTCCAGCGCACGGAAACCGGATGGGCCGAGCGCGTGGTGAAGTTAAAGAACGGTTCATTTGTGTTCGACACGCATGCGGTCGACAACGCGCCGATTCCCATTCCCGTCGCCATGAGCGCCGAAGTGGGTGAGATTTATGAATACTCCGATGCGGTGGCCGCCTTCGTGGCCGAAGTATCCCAGCGCTTGGTGAACAATGGTGGCGCTGCCTTGCTGATTGACTACGGCCATACGGCCTCGGCGGTGGGTGAAACCCTGCAAGCCGTGAAACAACATCAGTACGTCGCTGTTTTAGACAATCCGGGTGCTGCGGATTTAACCGCACATGTGGATTTTGCCGCCGTGAAAAATACCGCGCGCCTGAACAACGCTGCCGTGTTCGGCCCCCTCGAACAGGGCACATGGCTGAAGCAACTCGGCATCGGGGTGCGGCAAATGCAGCTCGCGCGCGGCAAACCGGCTGAGGTTGCCCGCACCATCGAGCAAGGTGTGCGCCGCCTGACCGAGCCGCACGGCATGGGGGTCTTGTTCAAGGCAATCGCGCTGGCTGGCCCCGGATTACAGCTCGAAGGTTTCACGACTTAAATCTGTTTGCAAAATTCACGTGCCCAGCCCTTGCGTTAGAGAAGGCACATCCGTAGCCTCGTCGCACCTTTAGAAAACTCACCATACCGATGACCGTCACCAGCGCTGTCCTTCTGGCCCCCAATGTTCGGCACGGGTTTTTCACGCGCAACGCGGGCTCGGAAACCTTCGGGAATCGCAACTGCGCTTACCGTGCGGGCGATGATGAAACCGAGGTGGACCAGAACCGCGCGCGTTGCGCTGACGGTGTGGGCTCAAACCTTACCCACCTGATCACTGTAAAGCAGCGCCACACAGCCGATGTTGTTGTTGCAACCGCACCCATTAACTGGCGTGATGCACCTGTGGCCGACGCACTTGTAACCACAACGCCGGGTTTGGCCTTGGGCATCCTGACCGCTGATTGCGTGCCGGTGCTGCTCATGAGCAAGACCGGCAGGGTTGTCGCGGCTGCCCACGCCGGCTGGCGCGGCGCTTTTGAGGGTGTTCTGGAAAACACGGTCGCGAAAATGGAAACCTTAGGCGCCGCCCGCGCTGACATTGCCGCGGCCGTAGGGCCTTGCATCGGCAAGAACAGTTACGAAGTGGGACCAGAATTCATCGCGCGCTTTGTCGCGAAAGATCAAAGTTACGCCGGTTACTTCTCTGCGCCTGATGCGAAAGGCCACGCCTATTTTGACCTCGCCCGCTTTGCAGCGGACCGTTTGAATGCTGCGGGCGTTGGAACCGTGGACGTGACAGGCCATGATACTTGCGCGCAAGAGGCGCAGTTCTTTAGTTTCCGTCGCGCAACATTGCGCAAAGAACCCGATTACGGCCGCCAGATGTCGGTGATAGCAATAAATCCATGATGACACGTCTTCTCGTTGCGCTGCTGATCTGTGCCGGCCTGGCCGGTTGTGGCGATACGCCGCAGCCCTTCAAGGGCACCAAGAAAGTCACATCCGACATTGCCACGTTGGATGTACCCTCAGCGGTGGGGATTGCGGTTGTGCCTGTCGATGGACTACCCAATCCCTTGAACAGTCAGCTCACAAGCGCGGTCGCCCGCGCGCTTGAGCCCTTGGACATCCCCGCCGAAGCGCTGCCGGTCAACCAAGGCCTGGGCTTCACACTGGAAGGCCGCATCGTCGACAAGACGACACAAGGCGGCACGGTCACCGCTGACATTGTTTGGATTTTGAAGGACCGCAAAGGCCGCGAAACCGGCCTTTATATGCAGGCCATTGCCGTGTCCGAACAGCAATGGCAGCTGGGCTCGCTGGCCGCCGCCGCGCAGACGGGCAAAGATACTGCCGCCGCCATTGCCGGCATTATTGACGGCGACACCCAGCGCGCGGCCGGCGGCATTGGAGCCAAAACCACCGCTGCCGCCAAACCGGCCGAAGCCCAACGCCCCATCCGGGTCTCGGTGAAACCGATGGAAGGCGCACCTGGCGATGGGCGCGAATCTCTGCAACTTGCCACCCTGGAAACGCTGCTGGCCAACGGGGTTCAGCGCGACGATGTCAGCCCCGACGTGGTGCTGATGGGCCATGTCGACACCAAACCCAGCGTCAACGGCCAGGACTTCATGACAATTGCTTGGAG
This sequence comes from Rhodospirillaceae bacterium, assembly GCA_016793005.1. Lineage (GTDB taxonomy): Bacteria > Pseudomonadota > Alphaproteobacteria > Rhodospirillales > Rhodospirillaceae. The sequence continues at coordinate 19,472 of JAEUKL010000250.1, forward strand.
GGCCATTACCCAGGATGGCCAGGAATTGGGCGAAGTGAAGTTGACCAACAACATCCCCAAGGGCGCTCTTGATGGCCGCTGGGGGCCGGTCGCCTTTACAATTGCAGAAGCTGGCCTGCCGCAACTCCTGGAGATGCTGGCGGTGGCCCCGCGATTCTGAATCACTCGATTCTAAATCAATTCCACGGATCCGGCTGAAACCACTGGGCGAGCAAGCCTCAAGACCCGTGGTTTTCTGCGGGTTTCGCGCGGTTTACAGCTTAGTGACAGGTTGATAGTTTGCGCGCGCTTGCACCGGGTTGGGGCCCGCCTGCAAGCCAGTGTAATGTGGGGCAGTGCCGATGAAACTGATCGCGGGCAACAGCAATCGACCGCTAGCAGAGGCCATTGCATCCTACCTGCACCTGCCCCTGACCAACGCCTCCATCAAGCGCTTTTCGGACATGGAAATCTTCGTCGAGATCCATGAAAACGTGCGCGGCGAGGATGTGTTCGTCATTCAGCCCACCAGCTATCCCGCCAACGACAATCTGATGGAACTGCTGATCACGCTGGACGCCTTGCGCCGCGCCTCTGCGCGCCGGGCCACCGCCGTGATCCCCTATTACGGCTACGCCCGCCAGGACCGCAAAACCGGCGGTCGCACGCCCATCACGTCCAAGCTTGTGGCGAATTTGATTACCCAGGCCGGTGCGGGCCGCGTGCTCACGCTAGACCTGCACTCGGGCCAGATTCAGGGCTTCTTTGATATCCCGCTGGATAACCTCTATTCGGCCCCAGTGTTCACTACCGACATTCAGACCCGCTACAAGGGCGAAGACCCGGTGATTGTGTCGCCCGACGTGGGCGGCGTAGCCCGTGCGCGCGCCATCGCCAAACGTATCCACGCCGAACTGGCCATCATCGACAAGCGCCGCGAGAAAGCCGGGCACTCGGAAGTGATGAACATCATCGGCGACATCAAGGGCCGCACCTGCATCCTGGTCGATGACATCGTCGATTCTGCCGGCACGCTCTGCAATGCCGCCGTTGCCCTGATGAACGAAGGGGCCAAATCAGTCTCGGCCTACGTCACCCACGGCGTGCTGTCGGGTGGCGCGGTGGGTCGCGTGACGGCCTCGCCGCTCAAAGAGTTGGTGATCACCGACAGTATCCAAGGCACGGAAGCCGTACGCCTGGCCGACAACATCCGGCAGCTGTCGATTGCAGCCCTGATGGCCGAAGCGATCAAGCGCACCAGCCAGGAAGCCTCGGTCTCGAGCCTGTTTGAGTAAGCCGTCCTCCCCGCACGCCCCCATATCAACGGACAAACCCAGCACCTTCTGTT
>JAEUKL010000266.1 GCA_016793005.1 Rhodospirillaceae bacterium
ATTTCCACCGACATTGATATGTAACGCTGTATGACCAAAAGCCGCTCATGACCAAAAGCCCTAACGCCCCACCCAAACAAGACAAAGGCCGCCTTGTCGCCAAGGTGAGCGGAAATTCACCTTGCGTGATTCTGATGGAACCGCGCCTGGCGGAAAACATGGGCACGACGGCGCGCGCCATGCGCAACTGCGGTTTGTCCGAACTGCGCCTCGTAAACCCGCAAGCCGACTGGCTGGGCGAGAAAGCGATTGCCGCGTCGTCGGGCGGGGCGGTGGTGCTGGAAAACGCCAAGCGTTTCGACACGCTGGAAGAAGCGATTGCTGACTTGCAGCGCATCTACGCCACCACGGCGCGCAGGCGTGAAATGGTGAAGGCCGTGTTCACCGCCAAAGGTGCGGGTCCCGACATGGTGGGCCATGCCGAGGCGGGCAAGAAGATGGGTCTGTTGTTTGGCCGCGAGAAGCACGGTCTGACAAGTGATGAGATTGCGCTGTGCGATGCCATCATCGAAATTCCCATGAACCCCGATTACAGCTCGCTGAACCTGGCGCAGGCGGTGCTGCTGGTGTCGTACGAGTGGTTCCAGGCGGGCTACGATGGCCCGCAAAGTACGATGACCTACAACCGCACTGAACCTGCCACCAAGGATCAGGTGATGGATCTGTTCATCCACCTTGAACGTGAGTTGGTGGAGTGCGGCTTCCTGCGCGATGAGGACAAGAAGGCGCTGATGGTCATCAACATCCGCAACATGCTGCAGCGGGCCGAGCTGACCGACCAAGAGGTGCGGACGTTCCATGGCATTATTAAGGAGCTACGCTATGGAAGAAGGCCGGATCGGCCGCCCCGCCAGCCCGGGGTTAAGGCCGAACCACCCGCTAAGCCATTGATTCAGCGTCATAAAGAACGCAAAGATCAGGCCTAGTTTGGGTTTGACTTCAAGGGTTTCGGCCCTATGATCCCGCCGCCCGTGGCTATAAGGCCTGGGAAACCCCCGAGTCTGTGGGCGTTGGAAGGGACCGGCAACGACCGGCCCGATTTTCATCGCCCCGGCCACGGCAAGATGCCCAAAACATCTTGAGCGTGAGACCGACCGGGACAACCAAGAGTAAAAGGAAGTCCGCACATGACGAAACGTGCAGAGTCGAAGTACAAAATTGATCGCCGCCTCCAAGTGAACCTGTGGGGCCGTGCGAAAAGCCCGATCAACAAGCGCGAATACGGCCCCGGCCAGCACGGCCAACGCCGCAAGAAGCCGTCGGATTACGGCGTGCAGTTGATGGCCAAGCAGAAACTCAAAGGCTACTACGGCAATATCTCGGAAAAGCAATTCCGCGCTTATTACGCCGAAGCGATGCGCGCCAAGGGCGACAGCTCGCAGAACTTGATCGGTATTTTGGAAACGCGTTTGGACGCGCTGATCTACCGCATGAAATTCGTCCCCACCGTGTTCGCGGCGCGTCAGTTCGTGAACCACGGCCACGTCAGCGTCAACGGCAAGCGCGTTACCGTGCCGTCGCTGTTGATCAAAGTGGGCGACAAGATCGAACTGCGTTCGAAAGCGCGCGACATGGGCACCGTGAAAGAAGCCATTGAATCGCCCGAGCGCGATGTGCCGGATTACGTTGAAGTTGACCATGGTAAATTTACCGGTTCGCTGAAGCGCATCCCGACGCTGCCGGATGTGCCGTACCCGGTGCAGATGGAACCGAACCTCGTGATCGAGTTCTACTCGCGCTAATTCTAGCGCCGAACACAAAGAGATTTGCGAAAGCCCGGCTTTACAGCCGGGCTTTTTGCTTTTGGGCTTGGAGTAGGCCCTGCTCCGCGCGAAGCTAACTGTGTCAAGCAGGGGGGGCAGACATGACGCAAAGTGATTCCAGCCATGATGGGTTTGCGGGCGCTTGCTTTGTTTGTGGAGCCGGGCACAGGCCCTCCGCCACCAGACGCAACGTGCTGCGGGCTGTGGCGGCGGCGCCCCTGTTGGCCACAGGTGTGACGCCATCAGCCGCCGCCAAAGAAGCGCGCCACCCGCCCGAAGGTGCATTCACGATTCACGCGGGCTGGGCGCTGACCGAGCAAAACGGTGAACTTGCGCTGGTGCATGATGCTTACATTCGTGTCCGTGACAGCCTGATCGAAGAGATTACAACAAAGCCTCTCAAGGGCGCTGTGGTGGATGCATCGGCGCATTTGGTTGTGCCGGGCTTTATCTCTGGGCACACGCACGTGTGTAGCGCCACGCCAACGCGGGGGATTATCGAGTCCGGACGATCATATCGCGATCCGCTTCAACTGGTGGAAGCGCTGTCGGACGCGGATCAAGATGCGTTGACGGCCTTCAACTTGGCCGAGTTATTGCGCTCGGGCTGTACCACTCAGGTCGAGATGTCGCTGACGCTGCGGCAGGCAGAATCGTATGTGCGGGTTGCGAAAGCCTGGGGTGTGCGCGGCTATCCTGGCCCGATGATCCCGAATACCACGCGCCTTTTTGATGTGTGGTTCCGTAAAGATGATGCGCCGCTCTTTGCGTCTGAAGATGGCACCCTTCAGGAAATCGCATTGGCGCACGCCTTCGGTAAGAAACACATGGGGGCTGCGGCCGGGCGCATTTTGCCCATGATGACAATGCATGCGACCGATACGCACACCGAGAAAACATTGGCCGCCATGAAAGCGGCCTGTTCCGATCTGGGGACGGGTCTGCATCTGCATTTGTCGCAAGGGCGCGACGAAGGCGTGCGGGTGAAGAATCTATGGCAGATGTCGCCGACCGCGTGGCTTGAGAAGTTTGGGCTGCTCGACCAGCCCGTGTTTGGCGCGCACATGACGGGCATCGACTGGGCGACCGAAGGGCCTATTCTTAAAAAGTACGGCACCGTCTATGCCCATTGCCCTTCGGCTGGTGGAGCGGGTGGGCCGTCGATGCCGTACCCCGAAGCTTTGGGCGCAGGTGTGCCCACCAACATCGGCATCGACACGCATTCGAATGATTACCTTGAGAACCTGAAACTGGCTGTTCTGATCGGGCAGGCGCGCTATTGGTTGCATCGAGGCAATCCCGCGAAAGTGGTGAAGGAACCCACCATCTGGGGTGCGGTTGATGGAGCGACGCGCGTGCCGGCCGATGCCTTGAAGCGCAAAGATCTGGGGCGCATCGCCGTGGGGGCCAAGGCCGATTTGGTCAGCGTCGATATTTCCGGATTCCTGGCAGGCTCTGGGGCATTGCCGCCGGAACCACTGCATAACTTGCTTTATTGCAATGGCATGATGGTCCGTCACGTGCTGACCGACGGCCGCTTTCAGATTTTTGATGGGCGTTTGGTGGTGGCTGATGAAGCCAAAGTTTCGGCCGAGGGTGGGCGTGTGGTGCAAGCGATCTGGGGCCAGTTGGAAAAGCAAGGCTGGTTCACAAAACCGCAAGTGCCGGGCTGAAACAAAAACGGGGCCAGTGCTGGCCCCGTTTGGTGTTCGCTTAAAAGCGCTGCGTATTAGGCCGTCACGACCGCTTTGTCTTTGAACAACTGTTCCAACTCGCCCGATTGCGCCATTTCGCGCACGATATCGCAGCCGCCGATGAACTCACCCTTCACATAAAGCTGCGGGATGGTCGGCCAATTGGCGAAATCTTTGATGCCTTGGCGCAGGTCGTCGTCGGCCAACACATTCACGCCTTTGAACTTCACACCGAAGTGCGTCAGCACCTGCACCACAGCAGCCGAGAAGCCGCATTGCGGGAACATCGGCGTGCCTTTCATGAACAGCACAACGTCGTTCTCGGCGATGTCTTTCTTAATGGCTTCAATAGCCGGATTGTCGCTCATGGGGTCTCTCTCGTGCAAAAAAGGTGTCTCGATATAGGGTGGCCAAGCCTAGCTGACAACACCCCTAAAAACCAAGGGCCATCAGGGGCTTGTTGGCCCGCATTATTGTGGTGCGCTGGTTGTCAATGCCAGGGCGTGCAACACGCCGCCCATTTTACCTTTTAAAGCCGTATAGACCATCTGGTGTTGCTGCACGCGGCTTTTGCCCGCGAACGCGGCCGACACCACGGTGGCGGCGTAGTGGTCGCCGTCACCGCGCAAGTCTTCGATCTCAACCGTCGCATCCGGAAATGCGGCTTTGATCATCTCTTCAATTTCGGCAGCGCTCATGGCCATGGGATTGCTCCTTAAGCCGCCATATAAGAATCAAACCAACCTTCGTGCAGATCGCGCAAGGCTTTCAACGCCACGTTACCCGCGCCTTCGATGGCAATGGTATTGCCGCCGGTGGTGCCGATGACGCGCGTTTCAATACCCGTCAGTTCAACCTGGTACGTCACCTTTTTCACGTTCTCACGCTTCACGGTGACGACATAGCGGCCCTGGTCTTCGCCAAACAGCATGCCGTGACGCGGCGCGCCCGGATCGGTGAGCTTGCAGCCGATGTTACCGGCCAGCGCCATTTCCGTCAGGCCGACGATCAAACCGCCGTCCGACAAATCGTGGCAAGCGGTGACCAAGCCATCGGTGATGAGGCCACGCACGGTATCGCCGGTGACTTTCTCGTGCAGCAAATCCACCGGCGGCGGCGCGCCCGTTTCTTTGCCGACGACGTCGCGCAAATATAGCGATTGGCCCAGCCAGCCCGATGACGCCTGCTTCTGGCCGATCAGGATGATCACTTCATCCTCGGCCTTGAACTTCAGCGTCATCATGTTGTCGACGTTCTCCAAGATGCCAACGCCACCAATGGCAGGCGTCGGCAAGATGGGGTTGCCGTCGGTTTCGTTGTACAGCGACACGTTGCCAGACACGACGGGGTACGAGAGGCGACGGCACGCTTCGCCGATGCCTTCAATAGCGCCCACAATCTGCCCCATGATCTCGGGCTTCTCGGGGTTGCCGAAGTTCAGGTTGTCGGTAATGGCCAGGGGCTTGCCGCCCACAGCCGTAATGTTGCGGTAGGTTTCAGCGACCGCCTGCTTGCCGCCCTCGGTGGGGTCGGCCTTCACATAACGCGGCGTGCAGTCGGTCGAGATCGCTAGGCCCTTCTTGGTGCCATGCACGCGCACCACGGCGGCATCGCCGCCGGGGCGTTGCAGTGTGTCGGCCATCACCGTGTGATCGTACTGTTCCCAAATCCAGCGGCGGCTGACGAGATCGGGCGAGCCCATCAGCTTGGTCAAGGCTTGGCGCCAATCGACGTCTTTCACGTCGTCCGTGCGCAGGATTTTCGGCTTCTTCGACGGCACCCAGGGGCGGTCATACTCGGGCGAAGCTTGTGCCAGCGGATCAATCGGCAGATTGCCGACGATCTTGCCGCCATGCTTCAGCACCATGCGGCCCGTGTTGGTCAGCTTGCCGATGATGGCGAAATCCAGTTCCCACTTCTTGAAAATCTTTTCCGCCAGATTCTCCTTGCCGGGTTTCAAGATCATCAACATGCGTTCCTGGCTTTCCGAGAGCATCATCTCGTAGGCCGTCATATGGGCTTCGCGCTGCGGAACGTTGTCGAGGTTCAGTTCAACGCCCAAGCCCCCTTTGGAGGCCATTTCGAATGATGACGATGTCAGGCCCGCAGCGCCCATGTCTTGAATGGCCACAATGGCATCGGTCGCCATCAATTCCATGCAGGCTTCAATCAAAAGCTTTTCGGTGAACGGGTCGCCCACTTGAACGGTGGGGCGTTTTTCTTCCGACGCCTCATCGAATTCGGCCGAGGCCATGGTGGCGCCGTGAATACCGTCGCGGCCCGTCTTGGAGCCGACGTATACGACCGGATTTCCAACACCGGCGGCGGCCGAGTAGAAAATTTTGTCGGTATTGGCCAGGCCCACAGTCATGGCGTTGACCAGGATGTTGCCGTTGTAGCTGGAATGGAAGTTCACTTCGCCGCCCACGGTGGGCACGCCAACGCAGTTGCCGTAGCCACCGATGCCGCGCACCACACCCGAAATCAAATGCTTGGTTTTGGGGTGCTTCGGATTACCGAAGCGCAGCGCATTCATGTTGGCAATCGGGCGCGCGCCCATGGTGAACACGTCGCGTAAAATGCCGCCCACGCCGGTCGCCGCACCTTGGTACGGCTCGATGAAACTCGGGTGGTTGTGGCTTTCCATTTTAAAGATCGCCGCCTGGCCGTCGCCGATATCGATAACGCCCGCGTTCTCGCCGGGGCCGCAGATCACCCACGGGGCCTTTGTCGGCAGGGTCTTCAGCCAGCGCTTCGAGGACTTATACGAGCAGTGCTCGGACCACATGACCGAGAAGATGCCCAGTTCGACCATGTTGGGCGCGCGGCCCATGATCTTTTTAATCAGCGCGTATTCGGAGGTGCTGAGGCCGTGTGACTTCACATCGGCGGGCGTGATTTTCGCCGTTTTGGCGGTTTTCTTCTTCTTGTTGCTCACGCCACGGACTCCACCAGGCTATCAAACAAAACGCGGCCATCATTATTGCCCAGCGCGGGGTCAGACATGCGCTCGGGGTGCGGCATCAGGCCCAGCACATTCCGCTTGGCATTGAAAATGCCCGCGATGTTGTTCAAGGCGCCATTCGGATTGGTTTTGGCGTTCACTTTGCCAGCAGCGTCACAGTAGCGGAACGCCACCTGGCCTTTGTCTTCGATCTGCGTCAGCGTCTTTTTATCGACGTAGTAGTTCCCTTCGTTGTGGGCGATGTGGAACTGAATGACGCTGTTTTTCTTGTAGCCCGAGGTGAAGGGGCTTTTGGTCTGCTCGACCTTCAAGTGTACGTCGGAGCATATGAACCGCAGATCGCGGTTGCGCATCAGCACGCCAGGCAACAGGCCCGTTTCGGTCAAAATCTGAAAGCCGTTGCAGATGCCGATGACGGC
>JAEUKL010000273.1 GCA_016793005.1 Rhodospirillaceae bacterium
CTAACTACTCTGGCGGAGCCAACTTATCTCCCCTTCCTCAGTCTGCGTTCCCTCAGAGCGGTTTGACAATTGCTTATGGTACCCACGAAGGTAGTACTGGCAGTGCAGGCTCGTTGTTAACCAATTGGCTGCGAGCATCAAAGTATCTTGCAGCTGGTACAGTTACTACGGCCACAGCTATCGTGGCCCCGGTTCGGGGAGCGCAGCTCGATTTGAAGTATGACGATGGCTTATCCATGACCGGGCGTATCCGCACATTAGGGTTAGATACGACCAACTGCGGGACGGCGGGCGGGTCTGGTGCTTACAGTACGCTGACCTCGGTTGAATGCGATATCGCAATGTCACTTGAATAAAGCGGCACACTGATTTGCTTTTGTTTTAGTGGGCGCGGGCCGATGGGCTCGCGCCCCTTGCTTTTCTGCACCGCAGAAATCGTTTTCAGCTTCGATTTGCTGCTGTAGCCTCGATCAACATGACAGTTCGGCGGCTTCCCTCATCAGATACGCGCGGCATGACCGTGATCGAGTTGGCCTTCACCATCTCGATACTTGGGCTGATGATGTACTTTGCCCTGCGCGGCGAGGCCTTGGTTCAAAGTATGCGCGGGCTAGCGGTTTCGTATGAATTGCAGCAGTACCAGCGCTTGGTGCTGTCTTATCAGGCCAATTTTGGGGAGCTACCGGGGGACGACGAGCTTGGGCCCAAGAAGTGGCGCCGCGAACCCACGCTGACGACAATTTCCGACGATGTCTTGGCCTCAACGGCAGGCGACGGCAAGATCAATGGCAAACTCTACGATATCGGTAACCCCAGCGGCGAGCAGTTCGCGGTTTGGCGCGATCTGCGTTTTGCCGGCATGGTTGATGGTGATCCCCAATTCGAGGGCGCCTCTGCGCTACCCGAGAACCCCTTTGGCGGTTTCTACGCTTTTGACGAAGGGAACTTAGGACAGCGCGGTGGGTCGCTTTGCGCGACCAAGGTACCGGGTAGTGCCGCTCTCCAGATCGATACGCGAATTGATGACGGCAAAATCAATGAGGGCCTTGTGGTTGCGACTTCAAAGTTTTCGGTGGAGCAAAAAAACCACTTCGATACCCCCGACACCGAACCCTACAACGTTGAAAAAGAATACATAATCTGTCTTCCGATGTTGCCTTAAGCCTCGCCAATAACGCCCCGCTGGTATAGATTTTGCGCGGGACTTCGAGGAACGTGTGGGGGCGACAATGGACGGCGATAAACCCGATGCTGGGGCCGCAAAACCCACCGCGCGTATTGGCGATCTGCTGGTCGAACGCGGGCTGATTTCAAAAGATCAGCTGGAAGTTGCCTTCCAGGAAAAAGCCAAATCCAACAAGCTGCTCGGTGAATTGCTGGTCGAGCTGGGCTTCATTACCGAACAGGCGCTCTCGGCGGTGTTGGCCGAAAGCTCAGGCTTCCAGCGCTTCGTGCCGGGCTCGACCGTGGTCGAAGCCGAGGCCTTGGCCTTGCTACCTAAGGAAGCCGCGCAACGCTACCGCGCGTTCCCGGTGGGCTTCGACGGCAAGACGCTGCGTCTGGCCATGGCCGACATCTACGACGTGCTGGCCATCGACAAGGTGAAGCGCTTCTTCCCGGCCGGGACCAATGTTCAGCCGCTCGTCTGCTCGGACACCGAAGTTCAAAAAGCCATCGACCAGTACTACGGCCACGAGCTGTCCATCGATGGCATTTTGAAGGAACTGGAATCGGTTGAGGGCGACGCCGAAGAAACCGAATACCAGGAACAGACCGAAGGCGGATATCTGCACCCGCTGGTGCGATTGGTGAACGCGCTGCTGCTTGACGCTATCAAGTCCGGCGCATCGGACATTCACTTCGAGCCGGAAGGCAACTTCCTGCGCTTGCGCTACCGCATCGACGGCGAAATGACGCAGATCCGTACGCTGCACAAGCGCTATTGGACGGCGGCCGCGCACCGCATCAAACTTATGTCCGGCATGAACATCGCCGACCGCTTGAACCCGCAAGACGGCCGCTTCACGTTGGAAATCGGCAATCGCAAGGTCGACTTCCGTGTCTCCGCGCTGCCGACCATCCACGGCGAAAACGTCGTGCTTCGTATTCTCGATAAAACGCAAGCCCTGGTGACGATCGATAAGGTAGGCCTGACGGAGCACAACTTAGGCCTGATTAAGAAGATGCTGCTCAAGCCCGAAGGCATCGTGATCGTTACGGGCCCCACGGGCTCGGGCAAAACCACCACGCTCTACGCCATGATGAGCTACATCAACTCGCTTGATGTGAATATCATGACGCTCGAAGACCCGGTCGAATACGAACTGCAGCTGATCCGCCAGGCGCAAGTGCGTGAAGGCTCATCGCTTAGTTTCTCGGAAGGTATTCGTACGCTGCTGCGCCAAGACCCGGATATCATCCTGGTCGGGGAAGTGCGCGATTCCGGCACCGCCACTATGGCCTTGCGCGCCGCCATGACCGGCCACCAAGTGTTTACGACCTTGCACACCAACGACGCCGCAGGCTGCATCCCGCGTCTGCTTGACTTGGGCTTGAAACCGAACCTGATGGCGGGCAACGTTATCGGCATTATCGCGCAGCGTCTGATCCGCAAGCTTTGCCAAGACTGCAAAGAGATGAAGCCGGCGACAGCCGATGAATGCAAAATGCTGAACGTTGATTCAGCGAACCCGCCGATGATCGGCCACCCCAAGGGCTGTGATAACTGCCGCCGGTCTGGCTATAAAGGCCGTATGGCGTGCGTTGAAATCATGCCGTTCAACGAAGAGGTGGATGAACTGATCGTGGCCGAGGAATCGCTGGTCGCTATCAAAAAAGCGGCCGAGAAAGCCGGGTTCATCCCCATGATCGGCGATGCGTCTCATAAGGTGTTGTCGGGCTTGACCAGCCTAGACGCCGCTATGCGTGTGGTCGACTTCACGTCACGCCTCTAGCCGGGTTTTAGGTTCATGCCGCAGTACGCTTACAGAGCATTGAACGACGCGGGCAAGCAGGTCCGCGGCAAAATCAATGCGGCCAATGAAAGCGATCTGTATCAGCAGTTGAGCAAGCTGGGCCTGATGCTGGTGGACAGCAAGTCTGTCAAAGAGCGCAAGGTTATTGGCGGCGGACGCAGCATTCAGGCGCGCGACAAGATTCAGTTCTTCGTGCATCTTGAGCAGCTCCAGGCTGCGGGCGTGCCCCTGATTGATTCGCTGACGGACGTGCGCGATTCCGCCGATGACCCGAAGCTGCGCGACCTGACCACGGATATCATCAATGACGTGACGGGTGGAACGCCGCTATCTCAGTCTTTTGAGAAGCACCCCAAGGTTTTTGGCGACCTCTATGCGGCCTTGGTGGCGGCCGGTGAGGAAAGCGGCAAGCTGACGGAATCCTTCCAGCATCTGGTTCACCACGTAAAGTGGGAAGAGGCAATCCGGCAGCGCATCGTCAAAGCTGTGCGCTATCCTATCCTTGTGCTGATCGTGATCACCGGCATGCTGGGGTTCATGATGGGCGTCGTCGTGCCCGGCATCGTCGAGTTCCTGACGGCCAATAATACAGAGCTACCGCCTATTACTGTTGCACTGATCGTGACCTCCGATTTTGTGCAGGCTTACTGGTGGCTCATTCTTTTGACCCCGATTGCGCTGATTCTCGGTATTGGTGGAATCCGGGCGTCATCCGACAAAATGAAATACGCATTCTCATGCCTGGGTTTGCGCATTCCCAAGATCGGAGCTCTGACATCGAAAATCGCGATCTCGCGCTTTTGTCATTTTTTTGCCGTGATGTTCCAGTCCGGCGTGCCGATCCTGCAATGCCTGGAAACCGCGCAGCGCGTCGTTGCTAACCGTTGTCTGGAAGAATCGCTGAAGGTTGTGCGCCAGCAGGTGCAAAACGGCGAGCCGCTGTCGATGGCGATGCGTAATTCCGGGCAATTCCCAAGCTTGGTGACGCGCATGATCAAGATCGGTGAGGACAGCGGGAATTTGGGCGGCGTGCTTGATAACGTCACCGACTTTTACGACAAGGACGTGGACGAAGCCATTGACGCCATGATCGGCATGATTGAGCCCATGATGACGGCCATTTCCGGCATCATCATGGGGTGGATCGTCATCGGCGTGATGGGCCCGATCTACGACAGCTTAAGCAAGCTCGGCTAGTTAACGTACCAAGACGATTGGCGATAGCATGGCGAAGAAAAGCGAATACGTTCTGAACATCGGCGATGATAACGTCGTTCTGATCCGCTTTGTCGATAAGCGTATGGTTAACGCTTGGCTGGCCTCGCCCGACCCGGCTACCGCGCTTGAGGAGCTGGGCGAAGCGCTGGCCGAAGACAAAAAAGGCCGTGTTTCTGTTATCATTGATACGTTGGACCAAGCCTTCAAAGAAGAAGAGGTCCCCAAGGTCAACATCCTCGACCGCCGTAAAATCTTAAGCCGCCACATCACAATGGCCTTTCCAGGCCAATCCATGCGCGGGGCGCGCCTGGTTGGCCCGGGCGAGCGCAATACGCTGCTTTATGAGTTTGCCTCGGTGCCGCTGGATGGGCGCATTCCCGGCTGGATCGAGTTTTACGAAAGCTTGCCAAACGAGAAGGGCGGCGTTTACGCGATCGCCTCGGAGAATGTCGACATCGTCACCGCGCTCGCCCCGAAGGTTGAGCCGCCGGTACCTGAAGCTGCAAAAGATTCTAAAGAGGCCGCAGCGCCGCAGCAAAATCACTGGCAGCATTTTATCGGCATCAACGTCACGGGTGGCTTGCGCCAGATCATCGCCAAAAACGGGCGCTTAAGCCTGACACGTCTCACGCAAGCACCGCCGCCGGATACACCGCCTGACGAATTCGCCGACATGATTGTCCGCGACTTCAAAGCCACAATCACCTACCTGCGCCGTTTGGGTTACTCGGTGGGCGAGCCCTTGGATCTCGTCGTTCTCACCACCGCGGCCAATCGCGCCGCACTGGAGAACATGGAATGGACGGGAGCCCGTGGCGTAACGCTGCTGACACCGTACGAAGCCGGCGCCATGTTGAACTTGGGAGCAATCGGACCCGAGGACCAAGCCTATAGCGACGTTTTACACGCCGCGTGGTTTGTCAATAAACGGGCGCCAAATCTCAAGCTTACGCGTTCGGTCTCGATGGGTGACCTGCGCGACGACTTGCGCGACCTTGCTTTTGTTGCGGCCCCCTACGCTGCGGGCGTGATCGCAGCGTCCGTGATCGGATGGACCGGTATTACGGCCGTCGATTATTTCTCTGCAGACGGCGAACGAGACAGCCTGAGCGCGCAATTATCGACGTTCAAGGCATCCTTATCTAAAGAAGAGGCTCAAGTCTCGGGCTTGCCCGTGACCGCAACACAAATGCGCAACGTCTTTGACGTCGAAGCATCGATGGATCGCGGCAAGATAGATACCATCCCGCTGCTGGTGAAGATTTACGAATCTTTGGAAAGCGATGCGATCGTGCTGGACCTCAAGTTCGCAGTGGGGGGCGGTATCGCTACTGGCCAGCGTCAAGGGGCTGCGGCGGCGGCGAATCCTGCTGAAAACTATTCGTTGTCACTCCAAATGAAGTTGTCCAACCTCGTGACGACCGCTGACGAAGCTGTCCAGGCCGCGCGCCGCTTGCAGCAAAGGTTAGTTGAGAAGTTCGGCAAGGAATACACCGTTACAATGGTGAAAGAGCCGGTGGCGGCGCAGTCTGCCACTAATCTGTCTGGCGATCTGTTTGGCGGCTCAAGTAGTGAGGTGGCGACGAGCAGTGGAACGGCGGCCCGCTCGGACGAGCCGTTTTTCGTCGAGTTTCTCGTGGCCAGGGGCTTGGCAGCGAAAGGGCCGGCAAAATGAAATTGCCTGACTTAAAGAACATTAATTTCTCTATACCGAACTTGCCGCCACCCGTCATGATTTCGGCCTCTACGATTGCGGGCTCGTTGCTGCTTTTTCTGATACTCTATTTTACGCTTGGGGCCGCCGCAGAGAGCGCCCAACAACAGGTGACGCGCCTTAAGGCGGATCTCGGATCCACCCAAGGCAAGTTGAAGCAATCCAAAACCGACTATGAGTTCGTGCTAGCGAACCAGGATCGTTTTACAGCTTTAATGTCGAGCGACAAACTTATCCCCCATACGCGCCGCACCGCGATTCGTCAGCTTCAGGCTCTTGCCCTTGAAACAGGCCTGACCGCGATGAATTACAACTTCCAGGCCGTTGGTCTTCAGGCCCCAGACAGTGTGGCCACGCAGCCGAAAAGCGGGGATTATCGCGTCTATATTGAAACGATTGAATTGTCGGTCGGCGCCCCGCTCGATAGCAATATTTATGCGTTTGTTGCGGCTGTGCATGACGAGTTTCCCGGCGCCACGGTCGTGTCCGAGATCGACAATAAGCGCGCACAGATCGTCAAGCCTGAAATGCTGAACGCTGTCAGCCGCGGAGAAGATTCTAAAATCGTCGAAGGTAAAATCAGATACTCCTGGCGGACTGCGCAGAAAGAGGAGCCCAAGAAATGAGGGCCGCTCGGCTATTTACCATCCTATGCCTAGGCGGGATGCCGTTCTCGGTTGCCGTACTCTGTGGCCCTGTTCTTGCCCAGCCCGCAGCCGCACCTGCAGCGAAAGCCGAACCGGCAGATTCGGCTGGCACCGCGCAAACCGCGGAAGGCGATGCACAGAAGAAAGTGCGCCGCCAAGTGCCCGATACGTTGATGTTCACGATTGACGAGTTAAACGAAATTAAGGCGCGGATCGCCGGCGGCGATGTCACCAAGGAAGCACGCGAGCAACAGGCAGGCAATCAGCCGCTGTATCTGAACTCGATCATGTATTACGGGCCTCAGGATTGGACGATCTGGATCAATGGGACGCCCATTGGTCCCAATCAGGATTTCCAGTCGTTCCAGGTAACCAACATTACGCCGCGCTATGTCGAACTTCTTATTCCTTTGAGCGTGCAGGGTATGCGCCCCGTCAGGTTAGAGCCCAACCAAACGTTCATTTCCGAATCTGGCATTGTTGTTGAGGGCCGTTATCCTTGAGTGCGTCCCATCTGGCGCCGCTGCGGGTCGAACATGTATCGACCGCATATGGAAAGCGGCAGATTCTCAACGACATTTCTTTTGAACTGGTGCCCGGTGAATGTTTTGGCCTCATTGGCCTCAACGGCATCGGCAAAACGACGTTGATCCGCTCGATCCTGGCGCTGCGTACGGCGAAAGGCGGCATCACCTTCTTTGGTGAGCCCAATCAATCTGCCAAGGCGCGCCGCCATCTTGTTTACTTGCCGGAAAAATTCCAGCCCTCGCCACAACTGTACGGCTGGGAATATTTAAGTATCCACATGGACTACTTCGGCCAATCGGTCGACAAGGCTGCCGCGCGTGAAATGGCCAAGGGCCTGGATCTTGATCCGACGGCGCTTGATCGCAAAGTTAAAACCTACTCTAAAGGGATGGGGCAGAAGCTGGGCCTGGTCGGTACATTGCTGGTGACGGCGCCTCTGATGATCCTTGACGAACCCATGAGCGGCCTTGATCCGCGCGCGCGCGTGATGTTGAAAGACCGCCTCATGGACGCCAAAAAAGCAGGCCGGACGATTTTCTTCAGCTCGCACATTCTCGCCGACATCGAGGAAATCTGCGACCGTATCGCCATCCTGCACGCGGGCGATATCATCTATCTTGGCAAAGGTGCTGACTTTGTTGAAACGATGAAGGCACCGACTCTTGAGCGCGCATTTCTGGCAGCCCTCGAGGCGCAGGAAAAATCCGGCG
>JAEUKL010000428.1 GCA_016793005.1 Rhodospirillaceae bacterium
CCGGGTCGTCGGAGCGCTTGGCGCCGCTGATCCCTGGCCTGGCCCAGAACAGGCTCGTGGTAGCGCTGGACACCCTAGGCAATGGCGATTCACCGCCGCCTGCCATGCGCGAAACCACAATCGCGTACTATGTAGACGCCACAATTCGGGTGCTCGATGAATTGGATATTCCTCAGGCGGATTTTTACGGCACGCATACGGGGGCGCAGATTGCGGCAGAGTTGGCCGTGCGCCACTCCAAACGCGTACGGAAATTGATCTTGGATGGCGTGCCGCTGTTCACCGACGAATACAAAAAAGACGCCATCGCCAACTACGCGCCTGAAATGACGCCGCAAGCCGATGGCAGCCATTTGATGTGGGCCTGGAACAGGTCAGGCACGCCCGCCACGCCACCTGATGAAAAGCAGGTGAGCGTTATGATGCAGTTGAAGGCGCTGACCACCTATCACATCGCTTACAAGGCGGCGTTTAGCCATGACGTGCATTCATTGTTGCCAAAGATCACGCAGCCGACGTTGGTGATGGCGATTAAGCGCGATCCGTTAAGCGAGTTTGTAGATCAGGCGGCGGCGATGATCCCGTATGCGACGAAAGAACTGGTGGAAACCTCGCCGGGTGTGATGGGCAAGCTGCCGACAATTCAGCGGTATCTGGGAATCACAACGTAATCACGTCCACGATTTCGCCCGCGACCGCTTGCGGTGCGAAGGGTGGGCGGATCACCAAGCCATCGGCTTTGGCAAGCGTGGTGATCATGGCGCTGTCTTGTTTTGGATATGGCGTCGCAATGAGCTCGCCTGCAGCCGTGCGCTCCAATGTTGCGCGCAAAAAATCCTCGCGCTTGTCGTTGGCCTTCAGGCCAACGCTAAGGCGCGCTTTCACGGTGGCGGGTGCTGCACCTTCCAGGCCTTGCAGACGTGCGAGGGCAGGGCCGGCATACAGGATCGCGCAGACCATCGCCGACACCGGGTTACCGGGCAGGCCGAAGAACGGAATGCCTTTCAGGTTCCCAAACAACAGCGGCTTTCCGGGGCGCATGGCGATTTTGTGGAAGTCCACATTCAGCCCGTTCTCGCCCAGCACTTTCGCAATCAGATCGTGATCGCCCACCGACACGCCGCCGGTGGTGATGAGCATGTCGATGTTCGTGGCCGCGTTGGCCATGGCGGCCAGCGACGTGGCATCATCGCGGGCAATGCCGAGGTGAACAGGTGTGGCACCCATGGCCGCGACAAATGCGCAGAGGCCGGGGCCGTTGGCGGACACCAACTGGCCATGTTTTACGTCATCGCCCGGCATCACCACTTCGTCGCCGGTGGATAGCACGCCCACGCGCGGGCGTTTGTAGACGTTGAGGTGCGGCAAATTCATCGCCGCCAGCAAACCCACATCGCGGAATGAAATGCGGCGCGGCGCATGCAACACCGTTTCGCCGGTCTTGAAGTCCTGACCCTGCGGGCGGATGTGTTTGCCCAAGATAGCCGCTTCGTTGATCGCCACGCTTTTTGTTCCAGCGGGGCCATCGCCGGCTGTCGCGTCTTCCTGCAGTACAATGGCATCGGCGCCATTCGGTACGTGCGCGCCGGTGAAAATGCGTGCGGCTTCGCCATGGCCAACACTGCCATCCCACGGGTGACCGGCCGCAGAGGTGCCGGTGACTTTCAGTGTGGCGTTCAGCGTTGCATCAGCCGCGCGGACAGCATAGCCGTCCATGGCCGAGACGTTGGCGGCAGGATGCGAAATGCGCGCAACCGCGTTTTCGGCGAGCACGCGGCCCAAACTTTCAAGAACTGAAATGCTTTCGGTGCCGACGGGTGTGACGGCACCGACAATCTTCGCGCGGGCTTCGGAAACGGAAATCATTTGGCTGTGAACGTACCGGACTTGCCGCCGGACTTTTTCAGCAGTTTGATTCCGGTCAGCGTCATGCCGCGATCAACGGCCTTGCACATATCATAGACGGTCAACGCTGCGGCACTGACGGCCGTGAGGGCTTCCATCTCGACACCGGTGTTGCCGGTGACTTTGCATGTGGCGGTAATATGCACCGCATTCTTTTTGCTGTCGCAGACCAGATCGACTTTGACAGACGATAAGGCGAGGGGATGGCACAACGGAATCAGATCCGGCGTGCGCTTGGCCGCCGTGATGCCCGCAAGTTGGGCCACGGCTAGCACGTCACCCTTTTTTACCTTGCGGCTTTTGATGAGTTTTAAAGTGCCGGGTTGCATCAGCACCGAGCCCGTGGCCATGGCTTCGCGGGCTGTTGCGGCCTTGCCCGACACATCCACCATGACGGCATTGCCCTGATCGTCGAAGTGGGTGAGCTTCTTGCTGGGTTTCTTTTTAGGCATGTGCCACTTCTTTTGTCAGAATGGCGCGAGTGGCTGCTTCCACATCGGCTTGACGCATTAGCGATTCACCGATCAGGAAGCGTTTCGCTCCCACGCGCGCCATGCGTGACATATCGGCGGGGGTTTTGAGCCCACTTTCAGCAATCAGTACGCGGTCCTTGGGCAGCAGGGTCGCCAATTGTTCTGTCGTGGCCAGATCGGTTTTGAGCGTACGCAAGTTGCGGTTGTTCACACCGATCAGCGGCGACTTCAGCTTCATTGCACGCTCGAATTCTTCTGCGTCATGCACTTCCACCAGCGCATCGAGGCCAAATTGAAACGCAACGCTTTCCAGTTCGGCGGCTTGCGCGTCGCTTAAAGACGCCATGATGATCAAAATGCAATCAGCCCCGAGCGCGCGGGATTCGATGATCTGGTAAGGCTCCAGCATGAAATCTTTGCGCAGCACAGGCAGCTTGGTCGCATTGCGCGCGGCAACCATGTAGGCGTCGCTGCCCTGGAAGTGATCTTCCTCGGTCAGCACCGACAAACATGCAGCGCCTGCGCGCTCGTAAGCCTGCGCGAGTTTGGCCGGATCGAAATCGGCACGGATCAAGCCAGCCGAGGGCGAGGCTTTTTTCACTTCGGCGATCAGTGCGTACTGGCCCGCATCGACTTTGGCTTGCAAGGCTTTCGCGAATCCACGCGCGGGCGAGGCAGCTTTCGCTTTGGCTTCAAACTCAGCCAGTGGCACGCGCGCCTTGCGCTCGTTCACGCGTGCTTGTTTGACTTTGTTAATGGCAACGAGGGTGTCGCTCATTCTATTTGCCATTCGTAATGGCGATTAAGGCATCCAACGCTTTAGCCGCCGCACCGCTGTCGATGCTTTGCGCGGCCAAGGTCACGCCTGCCTTCAGGTCGCGCACTTTATCAGCGACAACCAAAGCCGCCGCGGCATTCAGCAGCACGATATCACGGTAGGCGTTCTTTTCGCCGTTCAAAACCGCGCGTAACGCTTTCGCATTGTGATCCGCATCGCCGCCTTTAAGCGCCGATGCATCAGCACGTGCGAGGCCAGCTTCTTCCGGTGTCACTTCAAAGGTTTTTACTTTGCCGTGCTCAAGTGCCGCGACGAACGACTTGCCCGTGATGGTCAGTTCATCCAAACCGTCCGAGCCATGCACGACCCAGGCGCGCTCAGAACCCAAACGGCCCAGCGTTTCGGCCATGGGCACGATCCATTTGTGCGCGAACACTCCAAGTAATTGTCTTTTCGCACCCGCCGGGTTCGAGATCGGGCCCACCAAGTTGAAGATGGTACGGATGCCCAACTCAGTGCGCACCGGGCCCACATGCTTCATGGCGCTGTGGTGTTTCTGCGCGAACAGAAAGCCCACATGCGCTTTTTGTAGAGCTTGTTCGATTACCTCTGGCGCGGCATCTAAGTTCACGCCCAAGGCTTGCAGCACATCAGCGGTCCCGGACTTTGAAGAAGCCGCGCGATTGCCGTGCTTGGCCACGGGCACGCCTAAGCCCGCCACGACAAACGTCACGGCTGTTGAGATGTTGTAAGTGCCCGACGCATCACCACCCGTTCCACACGTGTCGATGGCGTCAGCGGGCGCATGAACTTTCAGCGCTTTCGCACGCATGATGCGCGAAGCGCCGGTTAACTCTTCAACCGTTTCGCCTTTGGCGCGCAAGCCCATCAGAAAGGCGCCAATCTGCGGGGCCGAGACGTGGCCCGACATGATGGCGTCGAAGGCGCTTTCCGCATCGGCTTCGCTCAAGCTTTGCCCATCGGCAAGCTTGGCCAGAGCGGGTTTAAGGTCGGTCATGCCGCGGCGGCGGTGTTCGCCGTCTTCGGAATGTCTTTGGCCTTCAAGCCGGTCGAGACCAGGAAGTTTCGTAAGATGTGGTGGCCGTACTGAGAGGCGATGCTTTCCGGGTGGAATTGTACGCCGTAGGTCGGCTCGGACTTATGTGCGACGGCCATGATCAGGCCATCATCGGTGGTGGCGGTGATTTCCAACTGCGCCGGAAGTGTGGCGCGTTCCACAATCAACGAGTGATAGCGCGTGGCGTTGAAGCGGCGCGGTACATCGGCGAACATCGCATGGCCCGTGTGCGTGATTTCGCTGATCTTGCCGTGCATGGGCTTCGGCGCACGGATGACGCGGCCCTGGAACGCCTGACCGATGGCCTGATGGCCCAGGCACACGCCCATAATCGGAATCTGGCCAGCGGCTTTATTGATGAGGTCGAGGCAAATGCCAGCCTGATCCGGGTCGCAGGGGCCTGGCGACAGGATGATTCCCGCAGGTTTGAGGGCAACCGCCTCATCCACGGTGATCTTGTCATTGCGATGGACAGCAACCTCTGCCCCGAGTTCACCCAAAAAGTGCCACAGGTTGTAGGTAAAGCTGTCGTAGTTATCGATCAGCAGGTACATGTTGCTTCCGCTTAAATTTCGCCGCCAAAATGCCGTCCACGGCTGTTTCCGTCAAGGAAAGCGCCCCAACAAATCCAGCCAAAACGCTGGTCCGTTTATGGCCTGTTAAGACCTTCTCGTCACCATGTAAGTCTTTGAATTAATGTCGCAAGTTGAGCCAGACCCCGCATTAATGTCGACTTATCAGCAAAAAACCGCAGCTTTGTCGCGTTCTGAAGGCCATTTGGCGCGCGCGGGCGGCATTTTGGGCGTCCATCCGGTGCTGGCGACTGTTGCTGCCTTAGCGTTGGTCTTTACGGGGGTCATCTTCGGGGCGTGGCTGAATGTGAATGCGGGCAAGCCCGCGATTGTGGCCAAGTCCGTGTCGCATACGGCACCCAAACCCAAGCGCCATGTGCCGCGCCCGGTGATTGAGAACGCCGACAAGTTGGAGGAAGAGGCCGCGCCGTTGTTTGGGCCAGAACTGCCCGCCAACTATGTGGCTCCCAAGCCGCAAGAGCCGGCCGTCGTGCGCACCGACCCTGTGGTGGCCTTTGCCGTACCCTCGAGCGTGCCGAAGTCGGTGCCCGTCATCGCGATTGTCATCGACGATATGGGGCTGGACCGGACCAATGGGCAGCAGGTTCTGACATTGCCGCCGCCGCTGACGCTCTCGTTCCTGACCTACGCCGACAATTTGCAAACCTGGGTGACGCGGGCGCGCGAAGCAGGGCATGAGATTATGGCGCACGTGCCTATGGAGCCCTTGAACAAGCGCGAGAACCCAGGCCCCAAGGCGCTCACATCGGCGCTCTCGCCGGCCCAAGTGGATGAACGCATGGCGGCGTTGCTGGACTCATGGACCGGCTTTGTGGGCATCAACAACCACATGGGCAGTAAATTCACCGCCGACAAAGAACGCATGCCGCACGTCATTGAGGCCTTGAAGGCGCGCGGGCTATTGTGGCTGGACTCTAAAACGACAGGTAGCAGTGTCGGCTCGGCACTGGCACGCGCGGCCGGTGTACCTTCCGTGGAGCGCGATGTGTTTCTGGATAACGTGCAGACCGAAGCCGAAACGCGCAAAGAACTGGCCAATGTCGAACAGATCGCCCGCCAGCGCGGCACAGCCATTGCCATCGGTCATCCGCACAAGACAACCATCGCCGTGTTGCGCCAGTGGCTTGCGACCCTGCCGGAAAAAGGCATTGCCGTGGTGCCGCTGACCGAAGTGGCGCGCCGCCAGGGCCAGTTGAAGTAATCATGAGTGCCGATGTTCTTTTGATGACGGCGGCGAACCTGCCGAAGCCGGACCCTGAATCTCACTTTTTGCGGGATGCGCTGTTCGCGCGGGGCATCCGGTCAGACATGGCGGGCTGGGATGATCCGAACGTCGATTGGGCCAGTGCTGAATTGGTGCTGGTCCGCACGCCCTGGAACTACGTGCAGCACCATGCGGATTTTCTAGCCTGGGCGAAGCGTACGGCGGCCATTGCTCCGATGCAGAACGACATTCGCATCATCGAATGGAACATCCACAAAAAGTATTTGGCTGAACTGGCGGGTAAAGGCGTGCCGGTGATCCCGACCCTGATTGTACCCCAAGGCACCACGGCCCCCGACTTGTCCGACGCGGGCGAGGGGGAATTAGTGGTGAAGCCCGCCATTGACGGTGGCGCACGCGGGGCCATGCGCGGGTCGATCAACCAGCCGGCGCTGCTGCGCCACGTGATTGACCTTGCCAAGGCGCGTGATGTGCTGGTGCAGCCCTTCGCGTCCAGCATCGCGACGCAAGGCGAAGTCTCGCTGATCTATTTTGGC
Source organism: Rhodospirillaceae bacterium (assembly GCA_016793005.1). Classification (GTDB taxonomy): domain Bacteria; phylum Pseudomonadota; class Alphaproteobacteria; order Rhodospirillales; family Rhodospirillaceae. The sequence continues at coordinate 6,589 of JAEUKL010000428.1, forward strand.
GGTTCGTATTCACATGCGGTGCGCAAAATTCCGGCTAGCGGCGATTACCGCGTGCAAACGCAACACGGCGGGCGGAATATCAGCACCACGCCGACACCGGCTGAATT
>JAEUKL010000283.1 GCA_016793005.1 Rhodospirillaceae bacterium
CGTTGCGTGAGCCGACGTCAAAACCAGCGGCAACCGCGCCAAAGCGCTTGAACTGCGCAGCACCGATAAATGGGCATTGCCTCGCGTAATGTCGGCGAAGACCACGGCGTAACCGCTCTGCGCCAAGCCCTGCGGCACAGCGCCGATGTCTGGCGTAATTGTGCACGGGTAACCAAAGTCCATAATCGCTTCGCGCAGGTCGATGGCCTTTGTGTCGTTGGCCGCGGCTGCAATCATCACATGGATTGCACCACGCTCGGCATCGCTGACCGTACCAGCACGTCCATCGTCAAATGAAATCGGCTCACCCGGCAGACGCGCGGCTTTTTCAAGCTCTTGGATCAGCAGTTCAGCTTGCGCAATTTCTTCGGCGTTCAGGGTGTCGCCATCCTCCAGCACCAGGCGCAGCAACGCATCCAGCGGAGCAGCGGCGATACTCACGTCAGGGAAGCCGAAACTTTTGCCCGAGCCCGCCAGCGCATGAACGATCTCGTGGATTTTTTTCAGGCCCGCCGCAACGGCCGGAGCAGCTGGATTTTGCGCAATCGGCGTCCAGAGGGTGCGTGCCTCGCGCACGCGCCCCCCCAGGGCTTCGCTGAATTCAGCGCGAAGGGCGCGCAGCCGATCCAGGATGTTGCCCGGCAGTGCGGAAGGGCCCGCAACATCCGGTGAGGTCGTTGTCATTGTCGCTAACCCAGAATCCCATCATCCCTGTCTTCGGCAGGGTCTTATCTATGCAAAGTGCGTCTGTTTGGCCCAAGCCGTCAACAGATCGCACTCTTTGGCGCGCATCGTTAAACACGGCACTGAGAGGAAGATAAATACCTGACCTGCCGAAAGCCAACCAAAAACAATTTAAGATTGCAATTCGTATAAATACTCTACTTCCATGGAATCACTGACGAATTTTGAACTGCACACGACAGGCGACGCTCAGACGCATCAGCCGTCCTATGCCAGCAGTTTCAAAACATTTTCAGGCGGACGCCCCAGCACCGCTTTGGTCCCGGCCACCACAATGGGCCGTTCGATCACGATCGGATTGGCGACCATGGCGGCGATCAATGCGTCCTCCGCTTGCCGCAGATCCACGCCCGCCTCAGCGGCCTCCTTCTTGCGGGCAATCTCAGCCGCCGTCAGCCCCAACGCGGCCAGAATCGCTTTCAGTTCGGCAGCCGATGGCGGCGTTTTCAGGTATTCGACAATTTTTGGCGTCACACCATGGTTTTCCAGCAGCGCCAACGTGTCACGCGATTTCGTGCACCGCGGATTGTGATAAATCGTCACAGCTTGTTGCGTCATTGCTTTCCTCACACCCACATCTCAGTGCGCGCCACGCGCGATATGCGAGCAGGCGCGCGGTTGGTTTTGCGATACGGCGCGCGATGTGTAAGGTGAGCCGCATGTCCACCCCCGACGGTCCATCATCGCCGCAGCCGGTATCGCATTCAGATATCTCGTTGTGGGCGCCCCTGCAAATCCGCGATTTCCGGCTGCTCTATATTGCGTTGTTCGTGACCAACGTCGGCGGCTGGATGAACGGCATCGGCTGCGCCTGGCTGATGACCTCGCTGGACAACCGCGCGCTGATGCTAGGCCTGGTGCAGGCCTCGTTCATGTTGCCGTCGATCTTCTTTTCGCTGCTGGGCGGCGTGCTGGCCGATAAGGTGGACCGGCGGCGCTACATCATCGCTCTCAGCTGCGTCATCTTCATGGTCGCCCTGGACTTGTCTCTGCTGACATGGCTGGGCTGGATCAGGCCCTGGTCGCTCTTGGCCCATACATTGGTCATCGGCAGCGTCTTTGCCCTGCAAGGCCCGGCCATCATGTCGGTGATCCAGGACCTTGTGAAACGCGAGATGCTGCCACAGGCTCTCACCCTCAATTCCATTGCGCTGAATGTCGGGCGATCCGTGGGGCCGATGTTTGCGGGTGCAATGATCAGCGCGCTGGGCTCGGCGTCGGTGTTTCTCGTGAACACCATTGGGTATGCAGGGCTTGGCGCATTTTTCCTGAGCCGCGGACAAACAAAGCTGCATCAGCCCAGCCGTGAAGGTTTCGGGGAAGCCTTGTGGAACGGCGTGCGGTTTGCCGTCACCGAGCGAGGCTTTCGCGGCATGCTGATCCGCCTGACGTTGATCAGCAGTTGCATGAGTTCGCTGCTGTCGCTGATGCCACTGGTCGCAAAGGAGCAACTTGGCGGCGGCCCCAGCACATTCGGCACGCTGGTCACCTGGATTGGCGTGGGCTCGGTGCTGGTGGCCTTCGGGCGCAATCGCCTCACCGGCATTGTGACCCCCAACATGCACGTGCACCTCAGCGTCGCGGGGGCCGGATTGGCATATATTGGCCTAGCCGTCGTCCATGATCTTACGTTTGCGGCAGCCTGTGCCTTTGTTTACGGCATTGCATGGACCAACGTGTCGATCACCTTCCAGGTCGGCACGCAGATGCGTCTGCCCGCAGCCATGCGCGGGCGCGGTATCTCGCTGTTCATCATGACGTTCAGCCTTGGGATTTTATTAGGTGGTGTTGTATGGGGCCTTCTCGCTGATCTTGTGGGAATCAAGATTGCATTGATCGGCAGCGGAATTGGCACCATTCTTTTCAACCTGATGACCTACCGGTTATCAATGAACACGCAACCGCCTTCGGCACCAACATAAGTTTACGCACCATGGCCAGCACCCTTACTCCGCGTCCCGGCATCGCCAACATCCGGGCCTACGTGCCCGGCCAGACTGTCGAAGCGGACGGGCGCAGCATCAAGCTCTCGGCAAACGAGTCTGCCTTGGGGCCCAGCCCCAAAGCCCTTGAAGCCTATGAAAAGGCAGCGTCGCGCATGTCGCGCTACCCCGAGTCCGATGCGTTTGCCATCCGAACGGCCATCGCAAAGCTTTATAACCTCAATCCGGCGCGCATCCTGATGGGTATCGGGTCGGACGAACTCTTAAGTGCTTTAGTGCGCGCTTACGCTGGTGCGGGCGATGAAGTGATCTACCCCACGGCGACCTTCCCGATGTACCGCATCTACACGCTGGCAACGGGCGCAACCGTGGTGCAAGCACCGGACAAAAATTATGGCGCTGATGTGGATGCGATTTTAGCGAAAGTCACACCCAACACCAAAGTCGTCATCATCGCCAACCCCAATAACCCAACGGGCACCTACACACCCGCATCGGAGTTAGAGCGCCTGCGCGCGGGTTTGCGCGATGATATTTTGCTGATCATCGATGCAGCCTATGCCGAGTACGTGGAGCGCCCAGACTACGACGCCGGCGCGTCGCTGGTGGAGCGCACGACCAACACGGTGATGACACGCACCTTCTCGAAAATATTCGGCATGGCTGGTTTGCGCTTGGGCTGGTGCTATGCGTGCGAAGACATCATCAGCGTGGTGGGGCGCATTCGCTCACCATTCAATGTCTCGACGCCATCGCAAGCGGCGGGCATTGCGGCTCTTGAAGATGTCGGGTTCCAACGCAAAATCATCGACCACACCCGCAAGTGGCGGGAAATTCTGATCCAGCGCGTGAAAGGCTACGGCCTGACCGTGACAGGCACCGAAGGCAACTTCGTGAATATTGGTTTCCCTGACACGCCAGGCCGCAAGGCCTCAGACCTGGATGCGTATCTGCGCAGCAAAGGTATTTCAGTGCGGCCCATGGCGATGTTTGGTTTGCCCAGCCATTTACGCATCACCGTCGGCACGGATGATGAGATGAATGCGCTGATGGAGGCACTGGAAACGTTCTATGCAAAAGGCTCTGCGTAGCTACTTCATCGGAGTGCTGCGGTAACGCGCGATACGGCCCCGCTGGAAGGCTTCGGGGTCTTTGCGAATCTCGTCGTACATCGCCTGGGCACCCAGGCCTGCATAAATATCGTCCTTCCCCGCTTCGACCGCCGACAGCACTTCACGAGCATGATCCGGGGCTGTGGCTTTGGCGTGCGTACCCTTAGCCGACATGCGGCTTTCCACCGCGCCTGTAAACACGCCGTGCACGCTCACGTTCGACGGCTCTAGTTCAGCACGCAGGCCAATAGTTGCCATGGCGAGCGCGCTTTTGGCAGCGCTATAGCTGGAGTACTCGATCACGCAGAACAACGCGCCGATGGAAATGATGTTGATGATGGCGCTGCCGTTAGCTGCATTATTGCGAATGAGATGCGGCGCAAAACCGCGGCACATTTCCACATGCGCCCAACAGTCGGTTTCCATCACGGTTCGCGCATCATCCAGGCTTGAGGCCCCCAGGAACCGCCGCTCGGCCGGTGTTTCACTGCCGGCGATCCCGGCGTTATTGATGAGCAGATTAATATCAGAGGCTTGCGCGAAAACGGCGTGACGTTGGGCCGCGTTCGTGATGTCGAGCGGCAGCGCCACGACGCGTTTGGGGTCCAACGCCACCAAGTCGGCCAAGGTTTCAGGGCGGCGTGCCGTCGCATAAACCCTGGCCGCCCCGCGCTCCAGCAGAACCTCGACAAAGCCGCGCCCGATGCCCTGATTGGCGCCGGTGACCAGCGCTGTGCAGCCTTGAACTTTCATTGATCGGCCCCTCATGCGATGCGTTTTCAGTACGGGGCGAACTCAAGCACGCTTCAGGAAGAAATAAAAGCGGCCCAAAAATAAAAGCGGCGGAGCGTCATCGCACACTCCGCCGCTCTCTTTCAGCAGTCACTCAGAGGGAAGCCATGAGAGAGGTGACTGCTAAAATCTGTATCCTTCTATTCGGCCGCAGCCTGAACTTTGTTCAGCCCCGGGATCAACGGCACGGGATCGATCACCCAGCCTTTCGCCTCGCGGCGGCCTGGGCTTGGGATCGCGTAGACCGTATGGCCGCGGTGCTGCGCAACTTTTGCTAAGTCAATGCGCCAGCCGCGCGCTTCCCATTCCTTGCAGAACTCGCGATAGCGCGCGATGGGCACATCGGCAGGCATGAACACTTCATGCGTGTTGGTTGTCGGAGTGCCGGCAGGCTCGATGTCTTCCAGAACCTTCTGATCCTGTGCGGCCACGTACAAGTTGCGCTCCATGATGCGTTTGTCGTCCGCATCAGTCGTCATGAAGTTGCGCAAGGTGACGAGGAACAGGCGCGTCTCAACTTCATCGATGGGCGTTTCAAACAAATACTGATGGATGAAGGTCTTGGGCGACGGGTGAATGTACGTCCACACCATCGACGGGCCATGATGGCCGGTGCCGGCGTCGATGAAGGCATCTTCGGCGCGGCCCGAGGCAGCGCGCATCTTCTCTTCGCGCAGCGGCGGCGAATACATTTTGTTGAAGAACCCGATGCCCCAAGGCGATTCCTTGAAATCAAGTTTTTGCACGCGGTAGTCATCGCGCTCGCCCGAGAAGCCATGCGTATCGTGCACATATTCGTTATGGGCCGGGTCAATGGAATTCTCGATCGAACGCTTGTAGTCGATCTTCCACACGCCGGGCTGCTGTACCGTAGCGCGCCAGCCGTCCTTCACGCCATCCGGGCCCCACTCGGCGATCTCCATGATCGGCGGACGCTCGGCTTCAGGCAGGTCGCCCAGGAACGCGAAGATCAATCCATACTTTTCCTGCACCGGGTAGCTGTCCACCTTGGTGCGCGATGGAATTTTATCGACCCCATCGGCAGGCCCCAGCGACGGAATTTTCTTGCAAGCCCCAGCCCCGTTAAATTGCCAGCCATGGTATGGGCATTCGATGTGACCGCCACGGACCCGGCCCCCAGCCAGAGATCCGCCACGATGGGTACAGACGTTCGACAGGCAGTGCGCCTGCCCTTCGGCATCGCGGAACAAAACAAAATTTTGCCCCAGCATCCGAATGCGCAGAGGTTTCTCGGTTAGCTGGGTGGATGTTGCTGCCACGTACCAGAAATTAATGAACATGAACCCCTCACCCGATTTTGTCTCAGATCACGTCTTCAATGGGTGCAGCATGGCTCAGACCCCCTGCAACGGTTATGATCTGGGTCAAGAATTTGCGATTAGTTGCGGGTTTTCTTCGCGCAAATGCCGAAAGCGGCTAAAATGCAGGCGGCGCAACGATTTAAAGCAGCCGGATAACCGTTTCCGAAAAGCCATTTCGGCCTTAAATTGTATGCCTCTGAAATCGAAAGCCCGATGACTCAACCGAAAACCGAAAAACCCTGGCTGAGAAAGTTCTATCCGGCGCTGATTGCGTACGGCGTGTCGACGCTGGCCGTAGTGGTGGCGCTGGGCGTCGGGACCGCCGTGAAAGACTGGCTGGGGGCATCGAACATCATGCTGGTGTTCTTGCCGTCGGTGCTGATCAGCGCGGCCTTGTATGGATTTAGGCCGGGCCTGTGGGCGAGTTTGCTCTCAGCCATGGCAGGTACGCACTTCTTGGGCGGTCCGCGCTCGACGTTTGAAGTGTCGGACCCGTCCAGCATCTGGGCGATCATGATCTTCACGATGGTCGCGGCCTTCGCCTCCGCCATGGCCGACCATGGCCGCTACCAAGCCGCGACCGCTGAATCCAACGCGCGCATTACCGATCAATTGTATTCATTCAGCCAGAAGCTCGCCGCCATCGGCAATGTCGACGAGCTGATCCTGGCCGCAATCATGCAAATCCACGCCATGTTGAAAGTGGATGTGGTGATCTTGCGCCCATCGCAGAACTTCCAGCTTGATCCGATCATGGCATGGCCGCCGAACACGCCTTTGTCCGACGCCGACCGCAACGCCGCCAACTGGTGTTGGGAGCATGGCAAGCCGTCGGGCGGCGATTTCCGCGTATGGCCGGGTGCAACGCTGCTGTTCGTGCCCTTGCGCACAGGTCAGGGCGTGGTCGGCGTACTGGGGGTGAAGCCGGGCGAGCACGGGGCCGAATTGGCGCCGGCTGAACGCAAACTTCTCGATGCCTTGGCGAACCACGCGGCCGTGACGGTGGAACGCGCCACCTTTGCCGCGCGCGTTGAAGAAGCACGTCTGATTAAAGAGACGGAAAATTTCCGCAACGCGTTGCTGTCGTCCCTCACCCACGATTTCAAAACACCGCTTGCGTCGATTTTGGGCACGATCTCAAGTTTGCGCCACTACGGCGTGATGTACGATGACCGCACGCGCGATGAGATGCTGGGCACCGCGCAAGAAGAGTCCGAGCGCTTAAATCTTTATCTCGGCAACCTGCTTGATATTACGCGCCTGGATACCGGCGTGCTGAAGCCCAAGCGCGAAATGATCGACGTGGTGGATCTGGTCGGCGCAGTGCTGAAGCGTTTCAGCAATTCGGCGGGGGCCACACGCATTGAAACCGCGATCACGCCTGATCTACCCATGGCGCCCTTGGACTTCATGCTGGCCGAGCAAGCCTTGTTCAACATCATCGATAACGCTGTTAAATACACTGCGGCCAATGGGCGCATTGTCATTCGCGCATTCTTAAAAGCCGGTGCCGTTGTGATTTCAGTGGAAGATAACGGACCTGGTATTCCCGGCGAGCACTTGGCCCGCATCTTCGACCGCTTCTACCGCGTCAAATCCATCGACAAGTACCGCGCCGGCACAGGCTTGGGTCTGGCCGTATCAAAAGGCTTCGTGGAAGCCATGGGCGGCACGCTGATTGCAGCCAACCGCCCTGTCGGCGGCGCTGTCTTTACCATGACGTTCCCAATTATCAGCGCTAGCGCAGCAGTTCAGGTCCCGTTAAAGACTGCGGTCAATGCCTGAGAATAAAGTCACCATTCTGATTGTTGACGACGAACCTGCGATCCGACGTTTCCTCCGAAACACGCTCGCGGTGCAGGATTACCGTGTCGTCGAGGCTGATACGGCAGAGAAAGCCTTGTGGTCTGCACGCCACGAAAAGCCCGACATGATTGTGCTGGATTTGGGCCTGCCGGACCGCGATGGCCTGGAACTGGTGCGCGACTGGCGCACACAGTCCACCATCCCCATCATCGTGCTGTCCTCACGCGTCGATGAGAAAGTCAAAGTCGCAGCCCTGGATGCAGGGGCCGACGACTACATGACGAAACCTTTCGGCGTTGATGAATTGATGGCGCGTATTCGCACCGCCATGCGCCACCGCTTTACGTCGCAAGGGACACAGCCCGCTTTCACCACCGGCGATCTGGAAGTCGACTTGGTGAAACGCATCGTGCGCGTGCGCGGCGACGACGTAAAACTGTCACCCAAGGAATACGACATTCTTCAACACTTGGTGATTCACGCCGGCAAAGTGCTGACCCACAGCCATCTCGTGCGTGAAATCTGGGGCCATGAGACGGCGGTCGATGTGCAGTACTTGCGCGTCTATATCCGCCAGATTCGCCAGAAACTTGAGCGCGACCCCGAACGGCCCGAATACATCCTGACCGAGTCAGGTGTCGGCTACCGTTTGCAACTTCACGATTAGTTGCGAATCGAACGTTCCAATCCCATCTATCTCCTTGGAATCACAGCAGCTTGTGGATAAGTCCCGGAAATGGCTTATTTCCATAACTTTCGCTTTGGTGCAGCGCGAAAATCTACCTCTGCGTGCACCCATCTTTATGAAATTCCTATGCGGCATAGGAGTCGGCCTTCTGAAAATCCTATGCACTTTGCCTTGCAACACTATCGAACTTTTATGGCTGAAAATCGGAGCCTCTGTCCCGGTTAACGGCGTGCCTCACATCACGCCGCCACATAGAGGGTCGAGTATATGTCCGTTTACGCACAGCGTAACAAACCCGATGGTTTCCTCTCGCGGCGTGCGATTGGCTTTTTAGCCACCGCCGCCCTTCACGTTCTGATCGTGTATGGCCTGATCACCGGCCTGGCCCGTTCGGTCGTCGAAGTTCTGAAGGGACCGATCGAAACAAAGATCATCGAAGAAGTTCAGGAAAAGAAAGACGAGCCGCCGCCGCCGCCGCCGAAGTTCGACAAGCCGCCGCCGCCGTTCGTTCCGCCGCCGGACATCAGCATCGCCGCTGACGCTCCGCCGGCCGCAACCGCCATCACGCAAGCCACGACCCAGCGCCCGGTTGCGCCGGCTGCCGTGGCCGCCGTTGTGCCGCCGCGCAGCAACCCGAGACGCCCGGTCACTCAGCCTGAGTACCCGCCGTCATCGAAGCGCGCCGGTGAAGAAGGCGTCGTCGTTCTTCAGCTTTATGTGCTCGAAGACGGCAAAGTCGGCGAAGCGAAGGTCGAGAAATCGAGTGGCTTCCCGAAACTGGACGAAGCGGCTTTGAAAGAAGCGCTTCGCAGCTGGAAGCTTCTGCCGGCCACTCAAGGCGGGAAACCACTCGCGATGTGGTACTCGTTCCGAGTTGTTTTCAAAATCACCGACTAATCTTTTTAGCTACTCCCTTTCACTCCAATTCAATCATCTAGCTTTTACCGCGGAGGATATGACTATGAGTTCTTTCACACGTACCCTTTGGCAAGGCATTGCCGCCGTCGCTTTGGTCGGCTCGCTGACCGTTGCCCAAGCTTCGGCTCAGACCACCCCGGCCGCTCCGGCTGCTGCCCCGGCCGCCGCTCCGGCTGATCCGATGGCTGCTCCGGCTGCCACCGACCCGAACGCCGCTGCTGCCGTTCCGGCGGAACCGGCTGCTGCTCCTATTGCCGCTCCGGCTGGCAACGAAGACGTCGTTGAAGTGACGAACCCCTACGGCCTGGAAGCTTTGTGGGCTCAGGGTGACTTCGTCGCCAAAGGCACGCTGATCATCCTGGTCATCATGTCGATGGGTTCGTGGTTCATCCTGTTGACCCGCCTGTGGGATCAACAAGTGGTGTTCAACCATGCCAAGACCGCGACCAACGGCTTCTGGAATGCGTCGAACCTGCGTGAAGGTCTGACCAAGCTGGAAAAGAACAGCGCGTTCCGCGCCATCGTGGAAGAAGGCTTGAAAGCTGCCGAACACCATGAAGGCAAGCTGACCGACCAAATCGCCCTGACCGATTGGGTCACCATGTCGCTGCAACGCACGACCAACGACATCCAGAGCGGCCTGCAAAAAGGTCTGGCCTTCCTGGCCGCCGTCGCCTCGTCTGCTCCGTTCGTCGGTCTGTTCGGCACGGTGTGGGGCATCTATCACGCCCTGGTCGCCATCGGCATCGCCGGCCAAGCCTCGATCGATAAGGTCGCCGGCCCCGTCGGTGAAGCTCTGATCATGACCGCCATCGGTCTGGCCGTCGCCGTTCCGGCGGTGTTGGGCTACAACTGGCTGGTCAGCCGCAACAAGGTCGTGTTGGAAACGGTGCGTAACTTCGCCGCCGACGTGCACGCTGTTCTGCTGAGCGGCAACAAGAAGGTCGCGCGCTCGTAAGAGCTCGCGACACCTTCTTTAGTTAATACATAATCTCGGAGAGCCCCCATGGGTATGAGCGTCGGTTCCAGCCAAGGTGAGCCTGAAGAAGAAGTCTTGGCAACCATCAACACCACTCCGTTAGTGGACGTGATGTTGGTCATGCTGATCATCTTCCTGATCACGATTCCGGTCGTGATCAAGACGGTGCCAGTCGAACTTCCGAACGCCACAAACATTGCTACGGCGACGAAGCCAGAAAACATCGTCGTTGCAGTCGATCGTGAAGGCGGCATCTATTGGAACGACGCTCTTCTCCCGGATTACAACATGTTGCTCGAGAAGTTTAAGGGCATTGCGACCATGGATCCGCAACCGGAAGTCCACATCCGCGGTGATAAGGAAGCCCGGTTTGAAGCCATCGGTAAAGTTATCGTCAACGCTCAGCGCGCCAGCATCCTGAAAGTGGGGTTCATCACTGAACCCCAGCAGGGCGGCGGTCGCTAATCAAAACATCTCAGGGAGTTCGTTAAGATGGGTATGAATGTTGGCTCTGGTGGCGGCGGGCATGAAGCGGAAATGGTGGAACTGAACACCACCCCGCTGATCGACGTGATGCTTGTGCTGCTGGTGATGTTGATCATCACCATTCCAATTCAAACACACGCGGTGAAACTTGATATGCCGCGTCCGAATGCAAATCCTCCGCCGCAGGAAATTGAGCCGGTGATCATCCAACTCGGCGTCGACTTCGACGGCACCGTGACGTGGGATGGCAACATTGTGTCCGATCCGGCCGTGCTGGAAGGCTACATGAAGCAAGCGGCTGAGAAAGATCCGCAGCCCGAAATGCACTTGAAGCCCAATCGCTTGGCCAAATATGAGAAAGTTGCCCAGGTTTTGGCGGCCGCGCAACGTAACGGCGTTGTGAAGATCGGTTTCGTCGGCAACGAGCAGTACATGCAATAAATTCGCCGTATTCACCGCTTAGGTTGTGGGTGAGCGGCGTTTATAGGAGGACGTATGACTAAGTTGAACTTTGGCCGCGTGTATATACGCGTTCTGACACTGGCTTGTACGCTTGCTTTTGGTGCTGCCGTTCTGCCCTACACTGCCTCGGTGGCAGTGGCGCAGGATAAGAAGGAAA
>JAEUKL010000306.1 GCA_016793005.1 Rhodospirillaceae bacterium
AGTCTCCACCGTTTATCAGGCCCGCATGGCGTTTGCCCGAGGTGTCCATCATCGGCGTTTTGACAAACTTATCGATGGCCTCGGCCACAAAGCCGTCGGACCACGCGGCCCGCGCGGCTTCGATTTTCTTCTCGCGGCTGCCTTTGGCGGACTCGGATTCCTTCACCAAGCGCTTGAAGGTTGCAGCCAGACGCGGGTTCTTGTGAAAGGCATTGGGCTTGGGCAGTTCGCCGCCCGGCAGCCATTGCTCGGCTGAGGTTTTCCATTCGGTGTTGAAGAGCGTTTTCACGGTCCCGAGCGTGCGGACCATGGCTGGCAGCAGCGGGAAACCGTTCTCGGCGTAATGAATGGCGGGGGCCAACACGTCGGCCAGGCTGAGGGTGCCGTAGTTCTGTAGCACGTGCATCCAGGTGTCGAAGGTGGAAGGCACACAGGCCGACAAAAACCCGGTGCCGGGCACCAAATCCAGGTTCATCTCGCGGAACTTGGCGATGGTGGCGGCCTTGGGCGCGACGCCTTGGCCGTTGACCACCACCGTGCGCTTGGTTTTGGCGTGATAGAGGATCACCGGGCACTCGCCGCCGGGTCCGTTCAAGTGCGGCTCAACAACAGTAAGTGTTAGACCAGTCGCAACAGCCGCATCAAAGGCATTGCCGCCGCGCTCCAGCATTCCAAAGCCTGATACCGAAGCCAGCCAATGTGTCGCGGTAACCGCGCCGAACGTTCCAGCCAGTTCCGGCCGCGTCAGTGAAATCGCCATGGCTATCCTCCCCGGGTGTGCCAGCGTTTGAGGCCAGCATAAGGACCGGGGAGGGGAAGGCTCAAGCCGTTTAAGGGTTATTCTTCGGTGATTTGGATGATCTGTTTGGCGCTAGGCTTATCGATGCGCTGCACCTTGCCGCTGGGCCAGCGCACTTCGATGTAATCCACCGACTTGCGTTCGCCCAAGCCGAAGGTTTCCAGCGGCTCATTGGCCGAGTTGTACCCATGGGCGGTCACGCGTTCTCGGGTTTGCTTCAAGTCGCCGCTGACGACCGTAATGCGCGCACCCACAGCTGATTTGTTGGAGGTGGTCCCCGTCAGGCCCACCTTCACCCAGTTGTTCTTGTTGCCTTTATTCAGGAACAGCCAGGTGTTCTGCGGAATGTTGACCCGCTTAAAGTCGCTGTAATAGGTGCGGTTGGTGGCGACCATATCCAGGAACCCGTCGCCATTGATGTCGCCGGCCCCGACGCCCGAGCCGATACCGAAGCCCTCAGTCCCTGAGTTTTTCGTGACGTCCTCGAACTTGCCGCCTCCCAGGTTGCGGTACAGCACGTTGGTGTCCGGCTCCCAGGCGATAAAGAAACGTACGAAGGGCGGGAACCCTTCAATCACGTCATTGATCAGGATGTTCTGGGGGCCACCGTTGTTGATGTAGATGTCCAGCAAGCCATCGTTGTCAAAGTCGGCCATGACACACCCGCGCGCGCCCTTCCGGCTGGTAATCCCTGAGTCCTTGGTGATGTCGGTGAAGGTTAAACCCTGGCCCTTATCGATATCGTTGCGGTAGATGCGGCTGACTTGATCGGCCAACGGCAGGAAAACGTCGATATCGCCGTCATTATCAATGTCGCCGACGCACGAGCCTTCGGCGTTGGCGGCAATCCGGAAGGCCAAACCCGAGGGCGGGCGACGATTGTTCATGATGTTCGTGAACTTGCCCTTGCCGTCGTTCGTGAACAGCACCTGGAAGTCACCTTCGTTGGTCACCAGGGTGTCCATGTCGCCGTCATTATCGAAGTCGGCCCAGGTCGGCGCCCCCTGGCTGTTGCTCTCTTTCACGACGTTGTGCAGCGTAATACCGGAGGATTCGGTGACGTCGGTAAAGGTGCCGTCGCGGTTGCTGTGGAACAGCGCATTATCGATCTCGCCGTCGGCATTGCGGTGCATGATGTCCAGCCAGCCGTCGTTGTCGATATCCACGAACGCCACACCGCCGGCCGTATCACCCACACCGCCCAGTTCAGCATCGCGCTTATTGCCTGCGCGCATCAGGCCAGCTTCGCGGGTGACATTGATGAAGTTGGGCTTGCCGGTCTCCTTCAGCATATTCTTCATTAAGGTCGCAGGCGGGTTACCCGGATCGCCGGGCCGGCCCGAGGACTGCATGGTCCCGATATAAAGGTCGAGGTCGCCGTCGTTATCGTAATCGCCCCAGGCCGCCCCCCGGCCAAGGGTGCGGGGGTTGTCGATACCGCGCTCTTTGGCGACATCCTTGAAGTTGCCTTTGCCGTCGTTCTCCCACAGGCGCAGCGCAATGCCCTCCCCAATCGCTTCGGTCGAGATAAAGATGTCCATGTCGCCGTCCTGATCGTAGTCGGCGAACATCGGGCCGGTGCCATTCAGTGCGGGGTCTGAAATCCCGGCTTTTTTGCCGATTTCGGTAAATTTGATGGGGGTGTTGGTTTTGGCATGACCGATGCTGGTCGTCGCCAGCAGGACGCACATCGCAAACGTGACTTGAGACCGCAAAGCCATGGAAACCTCCCTGATGAACCTTCCCCAAGGTTGAATGCGCTAACCGTAAAGACCTTGTTGGTTCATCAAAAGCACCGTCCCGCCCGTGTCCGCTAGGGGGGAGAGCATAAAGGGAGCTCAAGTATAGGTGAGGGGGCAGTCTGCGGTCGGTTTGGTGCAGCAGGCCGCAATTGAAGTCGCTGAAAAAGAAAAACCCGCCGAGCAGAGCTCGACGGGTTTCTCAATCACAACCAGTTTAAGGTGGTGCAGACTTTCCGAGGAGACCTTTTGGTCTATCCTTTGAAGGGCAAAGCCCTTTCGCCCGCGCGCGCCTTGAACCGTTTCTGTTGTGCTAATCCCTGTGGATTATCTCAGAAGAAGAATTAGGCTTTCGCTTTCTTCTTAGCTTTTTTCTTGGCTTTTTTCTTGGCTGCCATTGTCGTAATCCCCTGTTTAAGAGAGAGCAGGAACCGAAACATTCACACCATGTGAGCGCTCGGTGTTCTTGCCGTAAGGCCCGAACAAGGCGACTTAATCTCAACAAAAAGATTTGCACAAGCTTTTTTGCAAAGCCCCAAAAAAAATCTCTTGCATTCTTTTTGCACTTCATTTCCTCCCGATGCGAATTGGAGTCAGAACGCAACGCAATGCGGAACAAAAAACGGCGCCGATGATGTTCGACGCCGTGAATTTTTTTGCGAAACTTTGAATCAAAACGCGCGTGCTTCGCGCTATTTTTCTCCGACCAGACACGGGAAGCCAAAACCCTTCGTCGTGTAGTTTGTGACGCTCGGCGGTGCGATCATCGGCACGATTTCCAAAGTGGCCTTACCCTTCGCAAAGCCAGATTTTTCGGCCTCAGACACGATATCCATCTCACGATACGTGCCGCCAAATCTTTCGTTGTTGTTGTACACTTCCCACTCGGCCAGGAAGGCGTCGAAGGGGGGCAATTCCTTCAGGCGCGGGTTGTCCATGTGCAGCATCACGCCGCCGTCACGCAGCAATCTTTTGCTCTCTTTGAAGATGCGGCCGACCGCCGGCGTGGAGGTTTCGTGCATGATGATGTGTGACACCACAACATCGAAAAATCCGTCCGGGAAGTTGGTGGCCTCGGCATTTTGTTGGCTGTAGTGGACGGCCACACCCATCGATTCCGACCGTGCATGGGCATAACGCAGCACCGATTCGCCCACATCGATTCCATAAACCTCTGCTTCGGGGAACGCTTCCTTCCACGGAACCGTGCTGTTGCCGGTGGTGCATCCCATGTCGAGAATGCGTTTCGGTGTGACGTGCGGGAACCGCTTCTTGAAGTGCTCGATCAGCGACAAGCCAAGGTAATCGCTCTTACCGCCAAGGTTCCCCATGGCGTAAAGGTACGTTGCGCGGTCGTATAAAGCGCCGACGGACACATCATCCGCGCTTAAGTTGGCATGGTAACCGCCCGGTTGCAGGTGAATGTCGTAGAATGTGAGGTACGGCGGGACTTGAAAGTCCGGGGTAAGGGTCAATGACCCCTTGGCTGCCGCCGCAAGCTGGCGCGCCTTCTGGTTTAGTCCGGGCAACTCACGTTCGACAGAGTCGATCACGGAATCCCAGGTCATTTCCTGCGTGTGGCGCTGCATTGCGCTGTACATTTGATAGTACGGGTCCTTGGTCATGACCGAACGTACTTCAGCGCGGCTTTCGGGGTCGCGGCCGTGGGTTTTCACGAACGACGGACGCACAACGTTTGTATAGACCACACGGTTGCCGCCGGCGACGTTGCGGGCCAGGTGGCGGCGGATATCCATGTAATATTCTTGCCGGGCCGCTTCATCGTGGGTGCGCATGACAAGAAGCTGATGTTGGGTCTGAGACGCCATCGTTGTTACTCCATCATTCGTACCGGTCATGATAACCGCCACGGCTTTTTATAAGTCTCACGATCAAAGGATAAAGCCATTCGAACAGGGTCAAAGCCTCTGTTTTTCGCCATAGCCACAGCCTGAATAGACCAGAATGCATGGCCGGATGGCGAGCGATGCGCCGGAAACAACCCGCAGCCGCTTGGAGGCCTTTACGGCAATGGTAAGCTGATGCCCTGGTTGGGTGTTTCAGGGGGATTGGATGGCTGACCTCAGTGCGCAGAACAGTGCGGGGAACGCAACTTCGTTACCGGCTTCGGCGACTCTTCCATCCCAATCTCAGCGGCTTCCGACCTGGCTGTGTACCGGCTATGGCATCGGTATGATCGGCGGGCAGATCTTCCGTGACGCACCCGCGTTGTTGTTGCTGCCCTTCCTGACCGATGCCCTGGGCGTGATGCCCGTGATCGCAGGCCTTGCAATCTTTATCCCGAAAATCTGGGTTGTGTTTGCCGACCCCTTGGCCGGCATTGCATCGGACCGGATTTCAACACGGTGGGGGCGGCGACGCCCCTTTATGTTTGTGGGGGCGCTGTTAACCGTCCTGCTGCTGCTGGTCATGTTCAATGTGCCGGTCTTTGGTAGTGCTGCTGCAACAGCGACGTATGTTTCAGCCGCCTATACCTTGGCCCTCACCGCATTTGCGGCTTACTCGGTGCCGTACCTGACCATGGGCTCAGAGATGACGACCGATCCTCATGACCGTACACGCTTGATGGCGTTCCGGGTGGCGTTCATGGCCACGGGGCTTATCGTCGGCGGGTATGCGGCCGCCATTCGCGATCTGGGCGGGGTCGGGCGCGAGGCTTATAGCTTTATGGCATTGGTGATGGGGGGTATCTGCCTTGTGACGATGATGGTGCCGGTCTTTGCGACCGCCAAAGCGCCCTACTATGACCGTCACGAAACAAGTTTAAGCCTGTTCGAGCAGTTCAAGCTGGCCCTCAGCAATAAACCGTTCCTGACATTGCTATCGGCGGCCTTCCTGCAACGCCTGGCCGAAGGCACGGGTTATGCCGCGATTATTTACTTTCAGACCCTGGTCTTAAAGCAGCCTCCGACAGTGCTGGGCACGTCGATCCTGTTCATTGCCTTGGCCGGGATCTTCTCGCAACCGCTGTGGGTGGCAGCCTGCAAACACTTCGGCAAGAAGCCCGTCTATGTGGCGACCTTGCTGCTGTATTGCGGGGCCTTCGCGCTGTGGCTGATCCCTAACCCGGCTTTGTGGCTGATCTACCTGATCGGCACGCTGAATGGCCTGTTCAACAGCGCCTTCATCCTGACCGCGCTCTCGATGCTGACCGATACGGTGGCCTATGACCGCTTCAAGACGGGCTTGAACCGCGAAGGCGCCTTTAACGGCGTGTGGCTGGCCAGCGAGAAGGTGGCCTTTGCGTTTGGAACATTGATCGTCGGTGCGCTGTTAAGTGCGTTCGGATACATCGAGTCCAGTACGGGCGTTGCGATGGAGCAGCCGGAGTCGGCCCTGACGGGGATTACGATCTCTTACGTGATCGTGCCTATCGTTGTGCACCTGAGCAGCCTGATCTTCCTCAGCCGCTATAAACTCAGCGAGCAGGATTTGAAGGCTTAAGTCGTCGCGTTTGCATCTTTTTTTATCGTACTTCCCCGGTTTCCGACATCATCACAGCGACGGGACGGGTTTCGGGGAACTGGGCCAGCACAATCATGGTCATCACCATGATCGGCACGGCCAGGATCATGCCCGTGATGCCCCAGATGGCGCCCCAGACCGACAGCGACAGCATCATGAACACGGGGCTTAAGTTCAGCGAGCGGCCCATCAGCTTGGGTTCTAAGAAGTTCTCGATGGTACTTTGCACACCCCACAGGAAGGCCAAGGTAATCAGAGCTGAGGGGATGGAGCCGAACTTCAACAGCGACATCAAGGTTGGGAACATCATGCCCATCGGTGAGCCGATATAGGGGATGAAGTTCAGCACGAAGATCAGCAATGCCCAGAACGGGGCAAAATCCACATCGGCGACGGTCAGGACCACGAAACTGGCCACGCCCACCAGAAAACTGATCATGGTTTTGACGAGCACATACGTTTCGATACGCTTGCCAATCTGCGACATGGTGGCGCGTACGGTCTTTTCACGCTCCTTATCGGGGAACATGGCCTGCATCTTGCGATCAAAATGGCGGCTTTCCAGAAGCAGGAAGGTCACGTAGGCGAAAATCTGAAACGTGTTGCCCGCGATGGTCTGGAATGCACCGGCGAACGACGTCAACACTATGCCCAGGTCGATCTGGTTCAGCAGCGTCGTCATAGACAAGGGCTTGCCCTTGCCAAAGATTTTGGCAATCAACGCGCTGACCTGTGCCAAGACCTGTTTGAGGCGTTCCTGATACTGCGGAGCGGCGTTGGCCACTTCACGCAGATTGTCGGCGATGATTTGTACCACGCCTGTAATCGCCATAATGAACACCAGGGTGGCGAGCAGCAGGCCCACGGTCGAATTCGGGCGCCATGTGCCGATCTTGATGCCTTCGATGGCATGGCCGAGGGCAATGACCAGATAGGAAATGAAAATCGCCAGCACCAGGGGCAGGAAAATGCCTTCGCCCACCACCATCAGGTAAATGGTCAGGGCGACCATGCCGGACAGGGACGCTAGGCCGATCAGATTGCGGGATTGAGGGGCGGGAGACATAAGGGGCTAACAAACCTGCTTAAAAGAAGAACCGGTAGCTGATCTGGGCCTGGTTTTCGTTGACTCGCGACGGGAGGCTGAAACTTAAAGTCCGCTCGGGCCGATTGCTATGGACATGCAGCAATTCGAACGTCAGCCGCTGGTTATCGGTAGGGCGGAACACATAAGCCAACGTGACGGCGTTGCCCCATTCATTGTTGTCATCTGGAAACAACACATCTTCGTCTTTGGTTTCAAAATACTCAAGGCGGGCCGACACGCGATGCTGATCCCAGGCGTGGCTGAAGAGGACAAACGCCGACATGAACTCGGTATCCACCACCGGGCTGAGCGCGCCAGGGACCGTCACCACGGCTGTATAGCCGCTCATGTATTGTCCGATCACATCTACGTCACCGGGCAGTGTGCTCTTGAACCCGAAAGACTTGAAAGCCGTGTCCCAGGGCCACTGGCCGTTCTTCAGTTCGCGGTCATCGGCCGGGTTGCTGTAGTACATGGCGCGCAGTTCGCCCCAATCCTCGCTCTCCAGCCGTGCGCCGACGTAATACGCCATGCGATTGTCGATTTCCGTGAAAGGCTCGATGTAGGGCGCTTGGCGGAACAGCCGGCCGGCCGGCCTTACAATGCGCACGTCTGGGAGTCCGAGGCGGTCAAATAATCCGGCTTCCCGGTCATGGATCGCCCAGCCGCGCCAGGCCAGCACGGTGCCTGCCGGGTCATTGAAGTAAAAGCCCGAGCCTAATACGGAGAATGTGAGGTCCTCGCCGCGCGCGAACAGCGTCAGTTCAGCCCCGGTGCTGCGCAGTTCTTCGCCGACCCAGCTGTTGATGGCCGATGAGGAGATTGTGTAAGGGCTGGTCCAGGCAAGGCTGGTGTTTTCCAGCGAGATCGGCGGGAAGAACGCGCCGGCTTTTGCGCGCACACCGAAATGACCTGTGGGCGCTGGTTTGTACGATAAGAACGCTTCCACCACATCGACCGCGTTCTTTTGTTGTGTGTTGGTGGTCAGATGCACAAAGCCCGACAAATCCCAGGTCAGCTTCGGCTGCAAGATCAACGCTGCTTCGGCCAGGCGCGCGATCACATCGGGTTCGCCGCCGTATCGGGTTTTGCCCAGGCTTTTTTCTTCCCAGCTGAGCGTGTTGCTGGGCGCGATCAGGCGCAGGTCAATGAGACCTTTGGCGTTGAGGGTCGGTAGTTCGTCTTGCGCATCAGCAGCCGCACCTGGCGTCAGAAGCGTCAGGGCGATCAGAATTTTGCGGACTGTTTTGTGGCAAAACATGCCCCTATTTTGGGGCTACTCCCATGAAAAGAATAGCCTGTAGCTGAGCTGCACGAGGTCTTCGCTTTGGCGGCGGGACTGCCCAAACCGGGCCCGGACGTCGCGGTTTGAGTTCACGTGCAAGGCTTCAATGGTTAACCGCTGTGTGGGGGTCGGGCGGTAGACATATGAAACCGTTAACGCTGTGCCATGCTCGGCATTGGGGTCGTCGGGGGTATGGTCATTGTCGTTAATGTCAAAGATTTCAGCGCGCCCTGAGAGCCTGTGCTGGTCCCAGGTGTGCGACAGCAGCACGAATGCAGATGCAAAGTCATTGTCGGCGACGGTATGTGTGGGGAACGAGGCCATGGTGGTGCGTCCGGCCATGCCCTGGGCGACCACCTCAAGGCCTTCGGTGAGGTCTGTCGCCGCTGAGACTGCCCCGAAGCGCGTATGCCAGGCGTATTGACGGCCATCGAAGACGCGATTGTTGGCGCGGTTGTCGTAGTAGATGGCGCGCAGCTTATATCCGTCGTCGTGATTAAGGCCGCCCGCAATGTAGACACCGATGCGGTCATCAAGCTCTTTGAAGGGATCAACGGCGCCGGCTTGGCCAGGGGCCGACCCTGAGCCTACTTTAAAGTTCGGAAGCGGTGCTAAGGGCAGGCGCTCGAAAAGCCCGGCTTCGCGATCATGAATAGCCCAGCCCCGCCATGTCAGCAACGAACCGGTGGGGTCGTTAAAGCCATAGAGTGCCGCTGACAGGCTCGCATCCCAGGTATCTGATCGATAAACCGCACTGGCTTCGGCCCCAATGGTGCGCAGTTCTTCGCCCACCCAGGTGTTGATGGCTGATGAACTGATCGTATAGGGGCTGGTCCAGGCCAGGTTGGTGTTTTCCAACGAGATCGGCGGAAAGAAGGCGCCGGCTTTAAGCCGCACGCCCAAGTTTCCGGTGGGGGCCGGTTTGTACTGCACATAGGCTTCCACCACGTCGACGGCGTGGCGCTGCTGGCTGTTGGCGGTGATATGAACGACGGCCGACAGGTCCCAGGTCAGGTGCGCTTGCATCACGGCTGCGGCTTCGGCCAGACGCGCGAGTTCGCGATGATCGCCGGTGGCGTCGCCGCCATAGCGCGTTTTGCCGAAGCCTTTATCTTCCCAACTTCGCGGGGTGTCGGTGAAAGCCAGGCGGCCATCCAACAGCCCCTTGATCGTCAGGGAGGGCAAATCGTCATCGGCATGGAGCGCGCCCGCGCCAATGCAGAAAGCGCTGCAAGTCAGGGCAGAAAAAACCGCCCGCGCTAAAGCGCCCATCAGGACGTGGTTGCGGTGGTCGGTGACCAGCGCGACGTCATGAAGAACTTCTCAAAATCGTCGGCCGGGATTGGTTTGCTGATGTGATAGCCCTGGCCGGTTTCGCAGCCGTACTGCTTCAGGATATCGAGCGAGGCGCGGTCTTCCACGCCTTCGGCGGTCACCTTCAGGCCGAGGTTATGGCCAAGGTCGATGGTGGACCGCACCAGAATTTCATCGCCTTTGTTGCTGGACAGCTTGAGCACGAAGGATTTGTCGATCTTGATTTCCTGCACCGGCAGGCTTTTTAAGTACGACATGGACGAATAACCCGTACCGTAGTCATCAATCGACAGGGTCGCGCCCATTTTGTTCAAGGCGGATAGCACTTCCATCGACTGCTTGGGGTCCTCCATCACCGCACTTTCGGTGATTTCGAGGATGAGTTGTTGAATGCCAACACCGTGAAGTTTCAACAAGCGCTCGATCTCGATCGGCAGGTGGCGGTTACTCAAGTCGCGCGCCGACAGGTTGATCGCAACCTTAATGTCGATGCCTTTGGGCTTCCAGGCGGCGACTTGTTTGATTGCAGTATCCAGCGCCCATGAGGTCAGTTTCTGGATGCTGCCCGTTTGTTCGGCCAGCGGGATGAACGAGTCCGGCGGCATGAAGCCGCGGACAGGATGAATCCAACGGATCAACGCCTCGGCCGCCGTAATCTTCTCGGACGCGATATCAATTTTAGGCTGGTAGTAGAGGCGGAACTCACCGCGGTCGAGACCCTGGCGCAGTTCGCCCATCATCGACAGGCGTTCGGGTTTGTAGGGATCAAGCTGCGGATCATAAAGCGCGTAGTGCTGCGCACCTTTCTTGGCTTCAAAGATGGCAGTATCGGCCCGTTGCAGCAGCGTGCGCCCATCTGTGCCGTGTTCCGGGTAACAGGCTTCGCCGATCCACGCGGTCACATCGATGGCGTTGCCGTCCACGTTCATGGGCTCGTTGAACGATTCTAGAATGCGCACGACAGCGGGGTTCAACTGCGCGCTGCCAGCATTGGGCAGCAACAACGCGAACATACTGCTGGAATGGCGTGCAACCATGTCTGACTGTTTGACGATTAACTTCAGGTTCTCGCCAATCTGGGCGATCAGCTTTTCACCTGTATCGTGGCCCAGCGTGTTGTTGATCTCAGAGAAGCGTCCGATTTGAATCAGATATACGCTGAATGGCTTTTTCGTCTCTGTAGCGGTTTTTACCATATCGGCCAGCCGGCGTTCGAGCGCCAAGCGGTTGGGCAGGCCGGTGGCCGGGTCGTGCAGCGATTGGAATTCGATTTTGGCTTCGCGGTCGGCGATGCCGGCCATCATCTGATTGAAAGTCTCGGACAGTCGGCCAATCTCGTCTTGTTGGGTCAGTGATACCTTTTCTTTGTAATTGCCGCCCTGAATGCGCCGTGCGGCGGCATCCAGAATACGGATCGGCTTGGCGACACTGCCCGCAATGGCGTACGAGCCGATCAGCGTTAGTAGCAGTGTGCCTGCCGCCAGCGCGATCAATGTCAGGAACAACTGCGCGAAGGGTTTTAAGGACGCATCAAGCGAATATTGAATGACGGCATCAACTTTGGGGCTGGATGGCGGCGAGTCCAGGGTGGCGATCAGGCCCACAAAGTCCTGGCCATTCAAATTCATGGTGCGCGGAGTCTTGTTGTCGGTCTGGCCCGCGGTTTCCAGAATCTGCATCAAGGGGCCGGCTAACTCGGACGTCAAGGTTGTGGTGTCGATCACCCATTCTTTTTTGTCGGCATCATGCCGCGCGAAGGTGATGTCCAGCGGCACCGTGAATTTGCGCACCAGGTCGCCGACATAATTGCGGTTGATCTCTCGGCCAATGACGATGGACGCGATCAAATCCGGCGCGCGGATGGGCACCACGACGGTTTGATAAACGCGCGAGTCCATGACCGTGATCTTGACCGAACGGTCGTTCTCGTCGGCGTCAACGATCATATCCGGGAATGGAAATGCCGTGTTCTCCATGCCCATGGTGACGATATTGCCGGTCGAGGCTGCATCAGCCGCCGAGCCGGTGTCGCCGACGACCTTGTTTTGAAGGTCGACCAGAATCACGCGGTCGGCCTTGATGCGCTGGCTCAAGTTATTGATGGCCGACATGATGGTCGGGCGGTCGTTCGTGGCGACAGCCTGCCGAAACCCGAAATCCGATGCAACGATGCGCGATCCTTCAGCCAATGCCGTGGTGGTGGTCTCAACGTCGTTGAGGAACACCGTGTAAGCTTTGGCCAGTTGGTTGCTGGCCTCGTCGAGAATGCTGCTGCGGACGTTGTCCTGCACGGCGAGGTACGAGGCTGCCTGCACAACTGCGAACAAAGCCGCGAAAAACAGAACCAGTTTTGTTTGGAAGTTTCTGAACACGGCTATAACTCAGTTCTATTAGTATTCGGTTTCGTCTTTGGCGCCGGGCTTCTTCTGCTTCCGGTCGCGCTTCAAGGTCAGCGCGGCCTTGTAGGCTGTTGCGCCGTCGGCTGCGACGGCCAGTGCCGCCTTTTGTTCGCTGCCTGCCTTTTGGTTGGGGTGCCAGACCTTCACCGTATAATTGCCCGCCGGGACATCGCTTAACGTCACCTGACCGCGCTCGTCGGTCTTGGCGAAGTAGGGTGTCGGCACCACGTAAATATACGCCAGCATGTTGTCGTGAATGTTGCAGCCCAGCGCGACCACGCCTTCCTTATCGAAGGTCACGATTTGCGTTTCTGTGCCGCCGAACAGTTTCAATTCGAAGGATTTCGCGGGCGAAAAAGAATAGACGTGATGCCGGAAGGAATCGCGGTTGGGAAACTCGACCGCTGTTCCCGCCTGAACAGGCAGCACGAACGGATTGAACTGCTGGTTCTCCTGAATCATCAGCGCTTTGGATGGCTTGAGCGGTGCAGGCGCCCCCACCGGAACGGCGTAGACCACGGCATCGGATATCGCCGCGCCATCATCGCTGTTGATTTGCGCCGTGATCGTTCCGGCCGCTGCTGCTGCGGCCCACCCGAACGCCAAAATCCCCAGTCCAAAACCAAATCGACGAGCAGCCCCAAAACGAACCATACCTGCCTCTTTAAACCCCATTTGGCCCTTGTGCCGCTTGGCGCGCGCCACTCAAATACGAGCCGATTTTTTAATACTTTTGGCCGTTCGGCCTCGCCCCAACCGTGCACATTATATATGTTAGCCGCGCCGTGCCATGGGGGCGCTGTTTTCTTGGTTAAATCCAATAAAATCATGATGTTAAAGAAGTTCATGACGATTGGCGTGGCAGCCCTTGCCGTGGGCGGCCTGGGGGCCGGGAGCCTGGCGGCGGCTGAGGCCATCCCCGAGATTCTGGTGACCGGCCGTATGCTCAAGCCCTCGGCCAACGAGCCGGCCTATACCACCACCATTTTGGGCCGCGATGACCTGCAATTGTCAGCCGGAGCAAGGCTGGATGATGTGCTGCGGGAGGTGCCGGGCTTTGGGCTGTTTCGCCGTCAGTCCAGTCGGGCGGCGCACCCCACGACCCAAGGCGTCACGCTGCGGGGCTTGGGGCCCAGTGGGGCTGGCCGCACGCTTGTTTTGCTGGATGGGATTCCTCAGAACGATCCTTTCGGCGGTTGGGTTGATTGGAGCCGCATGCCCACGGCGTCAGTAGAGCGCGCCGCAGTAACGCGCGGAGCCGGGGCCGGTCCGTGGGGGAATGCGGCTCTTGCGGGCGTCGTGCGGCTGCAAAGCCGCGCACCTGAAACGGACGGTGTATTTGTGGAAGCGGCGACTGGGGCGCACGACACATATGACGCAACAGTCGGTGTGCAGTCCGTGGGTGAGAGCGCATCGTTCGCGGGTTTGGCGCATGGTCATTCGACCGACGGCAGTTTTCTGATC
>JAEUKL010000310.1 GCA_016793005.1 Rhodospirillaceae bacterium
TTCGCCGGCGCGCTCTAGGTAGTACTGTTCGCTGAACAAGAACATCACCACGTCGGCGTCCTGCTCGATACTCCCTGATTCACGCAAGTCAGCCAGTTGCGGGCGCTTGTCTTCGCGCTGCTCGACCGCACGGCTGAGCTGCGACAGGGCGATTACGGGCACGCCCAATTCCTTAGCCAGCGCTTTGAGCCCGCGCGTGATGGACGATACTTCCTGCACGCGGTTTTCGCTGCGCTCGGTTTTACTGGCGGCAATCAGCTGCAAGTAGTCGATGACAATCAGTCCTAAGTTGCTGCGTGTCGGGTCCGGTGTGCCCCCTTTGCGTGGTTGCCGGGCGAGGCGGCGGCAACGCGTGCGGATGGTCGAGACCGTCACCGCCGGCGTATCGTCGATGTACAGCGGCACTTCGTTCAGTTCTTGGGAGGCGCCCACAAGCCGCGCGAAGTTTTCGTTCGACAGTTTGCCTGTGCGGATCTCGTGGCTGGAGATTTCCGAACGCTCGGACAAAATACGCGTGGCCAACTGCTCGGCCGACATTTCCAGCGAGAAGAACGCAACAACCTTGCCGCGGTCCTCAAGGTTCTCGGTGCTGGCGTAGTACTCGGCGGCCTTGAAGGCCATGGTGGTCGCCAGCGCGGTTTTACCCATGGAGGGGCGGCCGGCCAGAATCAGCAAGTCCGACGGATGCAAACCACCAAGCTTGCGGTCGAGGTCAGTCAGGCCTGTCGTCACACCTGCAAGCGCGCCTTCGCGACGGTGGGCCGCTTCGGCCATGTTGAGCGCTGCGACAATCGCACGGTCAAAACTTTGGAAGCCGCCTTCCGTTGACCCATCGGCTGCCAGGTTGAACAAACGCTGCTCGGCATTTTCGATCTGATTGACGGCCGTTTCATCGTGGGTCACGTCAAAGGCGTCATTGACGATCTCATCACCCAGCGCAATCAGTTCGCGGCGCAGGAACAGGTCATAGATCAGCTTGCCGTAATCGGCGGCATTGATGATGGTCACAACTGAACTGGCCAGCGTGGCGATATATTGCATGCCGCCGCCGGCGATAATCTGCTCGTCGCGCTCAAGGTATGTTTTCAGCGTGACCGGGTTGGCCTGGTGGCCTTGCTCCAGCAGCCGGATCATGGATTCGTAAATGCGCGCATTCACAGGATCTGAAAAATGCGCCGGCAGCAGGAAGTCCGAGACCTTTTCGTGGGCCCGATTGTTCATCATGATTGCGCCCAGCAATGCCTTCTCCGCATCAACGTTTTGCGGAGGCGCACGGAAGGCCGACGAGACCGGCTCGATGGGGGGCAGGATTGGTGAATTCATGATGTGTCGTGTTTAACAGAGCAAACGCTGACTGCCACGGGCAAAGCCATAAGCCATTGAATTTTCTAGTCTCTGGCCTGTGGATTAAGTGGATAGTGTGGGCAGAATGTAAAAAGTGAGGTGGCTAGCTTGGAGCACTAAATCCAACGGGGTCAAAAAAATCAAACAAACACGTCACAACGTCAGAATCTGTCCGCATTAACGAGAACATTTTGTCCGACTCGCCATCCAAACCGGCCTCGCTCTGGGCGCCGCTGAAAAACGCACCGTTCCGCAATCTCATGGGCACGGTGACGGTCGCCAACATGGGCTACTTCATGCAGACCGTGGCGGCGGCCTACTTGATGCGTCTGTGGACCGACGGCGACCCGTTCATGGTCTCATTGGTGCAGACGGCGCTGTTCATTCCGCCGGTGTTGCTGTTGCTGCCCGCTGGAGCCCTCACCGATGTGCTGGACCGGCGCAAGTTCATGATCTTCAGCCAGTCCTGGATGATGATCGCGGCGGCGTTGATAACCCTGATTATTCTTGGCGGCTTGCATAACCCGTGGCTTCTGCTGGCGCTTCTGATGCTGTTTGCGGTGGGCTATGCGCTGAACATCCCCAATCAGTCGGCCATCTGGGCCGAGATGGTGGGGATGAAAGATTTGCCCCAGGCGGTTGCGATTTATTCGCTCACCAACAACCTCGCGCGCATCATCGGTCCGTCGGCGGCAGGGGCACTGATCCCGATTTTTGGCGCGGTCAGCATGACGGCCTTCAATGCCGTGGCGTACATTGGCGTGATTGTCGCGCTATTGATGTGGCGTACATCCAAGCCGCGCGCGCCCATGACGCCGCAGCCGTGGGCCTTCATGCTGTTTGGGGCGATTGCCTTTGCCAAAACCTCAGCGCCATTTCGCGCGCTGCTGATTCGTGGCGGCATCTTCTTTGTGGTGTGCTCGATTGTGCTGGCGATCTTGCCCATCAAGGCGCAACAGCCGGGGGATTTCGGACTCATTTTCAGTTTCATGGGCCTGGGCGCCATCTTCGGCGTGTTCAGCTTCCCACGTGTGGCTCATCACTTTTCGCGCGATGTGATTGTCGGCGTCGCCATCGCTGTCAATGCATTGTCACTCCTGGCCATGGCCTTCGTCGATACGGTTCTGGCGCTGGGGGTGTTGACGGGCATCGGCGGCTACGCGTGGTTCTTCGTCATGAGCGCCAATCAGGTGGGCGCGCAGATGGTGCTGCCCGACGCAGTGCGCGGGCGCGGCATGGCGCTGGTCAATCTGGTGCTGATGGGCGGCTATGCCTTTGGTTCGCCCATGTGGGGCATGGTGGCCAGCCTGACGGATTCAAACACAGCGCTCATCATTGCCGGCAGCGTATCGCTGATCGCGCTGGCGCTGACCTACAAGATGGAACTGCCGAAAGACCGGATTTAAGATTTCTGGCTTAAGGAACCAGCCTGAAATCGACGAGGTGAATGTCGCCGTTCTCGGTGCCTGCCAATAAACGATGACCATCGGGCGTCCAGGCCAGCGCAGACACGGCGCTGTTCTCTTTATCCTTGAAGGGCTCGGCAATCGGCATCACGCGCGGGCTGCCGGGCTGGCCCACGATCACTTTGCCGTCTTCAAACCCGGCCGCGATAATGTCCATCTTCGGATGTGCCAGTACGCACGTCACCGGTGGACCGTTCATGATGCCGCCGAATTCCTGCGGCGCTTTGCCCATAGGGCCGCCGCCGGTGAAGGGCCAGCAGATCACGGTATCCGCACCGCCCGTGGCCAGGAACTGCCCTTTGCGCACGAACGACAACGCGCGCACTTTCGCCGCATAGCCTTCCATGCGGAAATGCTGACCGTCGGAGAGCCTCCATCCATGAAGCGAGTTTTCCTGCATGGCGGTAACCACATAGTCACCATCCGGGCTCCAACCCACTTGCAGGTGCGAGCCCTTCCACGGCAGTTCCTGTGCTGTGCCGTCCTTGGTGGCCAGCCACCACAGGCTGACGGCATCATAGTGCGACACGGCCAGGCGTCGCCCCTTGGGGTTGATGGCCAGGCCGCCGACGGAAGACGAATGTGTAAGTTTGCGCGGTTCTTCGTTTTTCTTTTTGCCCTGCACGAACACGTCTTTGCCCGAGGCGTAGGCCCGGTAGCCCGTATCAGCAGCGGTCACGTGCTCGACCCACTTGCGGCCAATGTCGGCCACGATCTCGGTGGTGCCGTCGACTTTTACTTGTACCAATTTGCCGTCATCGCCGCCCGATAGCATGGCGCCCTTTTCGAAGTCGGGTGATAGGCAAAGCGCGCCGCCTTTGTGAACTTCGAACGTCTTGAGACCGTCAGATGTGTTGGTCAAATCCAGCACGCGCACGGTGCCGTCGCCGAAGTTGCAGACAAAATATCGGCTGTCGGGTGTCGCATACGCGCCAATGGTGTAGGCATCGGCAAACCACGACAGGCCCATGCTCTCGATCAGCGGGGCGTTTGACGCCTTATTCGACATGACGAAACGCTTTAAGCAATTTCGCAGGCTTTGAAACCTGCCTTGAGGGCGTCGAAGTCGAGATCGCGGCCGATGAACACCATGCGGCTTTTCTTGCTGTCTTTGGCAGGCCACGGGCCGGCGAAAGCACCTTCCGACATCATGTGCACGGCCTGGAACACGTAGCGGTTCTCGGCGTCGGCCAAATTCAGAATGCCTTTGGAGCGCAGGATGGTCTGACCTTTTTGGGCCAGCACATCGTTGATCCAGTCGTTGAACTTGGCGGGATTCAAGGGCTTGTCGGTGGAGAGCGAAATGCTGTCCATGTCTTCGTCGTGATAGTGCGCATCATGATCGTGGTCGTCGTGGCCGTGATCATGTTTATGATCATGATCGTGGTGATGGTGGTCATGCTTGTGATCATGCCCATGATGATCATGCTTTTCTTCCTTGGGCAGGAAGTGCGGCTTGATGTCCAGGATGCGCTGCAAGTCAAAACTTCCCTGATCCAAAATCTTATCGATCGCAATGTTGCAGCGTTCGGTCTTGTGAATGCGCGTGAACGGGTTCAGCGCGCGGATTTTGTCTTCGACTTTCTTCAGTTCTTCAGCGGATACCGCGTCGGTCTTGTTTAGCAGAATAATGTCCGCGAAGGCGATCTGGTCCTTGGCTTCCGGGCTGTCGGCGAGGCGTTGCAACACGTGTTTTGCATCAACAACGGTCAAAACCGAATCAAGCTTCGTGCGGCGCTTTACGTCTTCGTCGGCGAAGAAGGTTTGCGCGACGGGGGCGGGATCGGCGAGGCCCGTCGTTTCCACCAGAATGGCGTCGAACTTGCCTTTGCGTTTCAGAAGCCCGCCGATGATGCGGATCAGGTCGCCGCGCACGGTGCAGCAGATGCAGCCGTTGTTCATCTCGAACACTTCTTCGTCGGCGCCCACCACCAAGTCGCTATCAATGCCGATCTCGCCAAATTCGTTGACGATGACAGCGAACTTCTTGCCGTGGTCTTCCGACAGCACGCGGTTTAACAGCGTGGTTTTGCCGGCACCCAGGTAGCCGGTCAGAACGGTGACGGGGATTTGCGTGCTCATCGAAAGCTCCAGAATCTTTTTTAATCGTGCTGCGTTTATATAGGCGAGGGGCCACAAAGGGCCACACCCCATAAAACCTTACGCCTAAAAGCAAACCGGCGCGAAGTTGCCTTCGCGCCGGTTGAAATTCGTAAACCCTTGAGGCCGATTAAGCAGCGGGCGCTTCTTCCGCAGCCGGGGCTTCTTCGCCTTCTTCGGCCGGGGCCGCAGCGGCCAGCAACTTCTCGGCGTCTTCCGGACGTTCGAGCAGGTTGGCGGCTTGAGCGGCGTCGATGTCGGCCTTTTCCAGCGAACGCGACACGGTCACTTCGACGGTCACTTTCACATCGGCGTGCAGACGCACCGGAACCTTGGTCAGGCCCAGGATCTTGATCGGGTTGGCCAAGGCCACCTGCGTGCGCTCGACCTTGAAGCCCTGCTCGATCAAAGCGTCAGCGATGTCGCGCGCGCTGACCGAACCATATAGCTGACCGCCTTCACCGGCCTGGCGGACCAGGATCAGCTTGAAGCCGTCCAGCTTGCCGGCGATGCCTTGGGCAGCGTCGCGGTTCTTCGCGTTCAACGCTTCGAGTTCCGAGCGCTTGCTTTCGAAGTACGCGGTGTTTTCCTTGTTCGCGCGCAGGGCTTTCTTCTTCGGCAGAAGGAAGTTGCGGGCAAACCCCGGTTTCACGTTCACCACGTCGCCGAGCTGACCCAAACGCTCGATACGTTCCAATAAAATCACCTGCATCACACGCCTCCTTGCGATCGAGCGTCCATGCGCTCACGCACTTTCAAAAAATGATCGACCAGACCCAGACTCACCAGCACCGCGAACGACAAGCCTGCCGTCAGAAGGGCCAGAACGTAAAATCCCGCCAGCAGCATGCCGGCATTTCCAAGCCGCCCGAGGCCGCAGTGAACCACTGTCAGGCCTTGCAGCAGCAAGGGTAGGCACATCACCATCGCGATGTTTTGGGCAACAAAGCCGATGTCGCCATCAGCCAGACCGCCTATGGCGACACTCGCGCCAAACACCGCAATGAACCAACCCGGCACCGCCATACGGCGATACGCAGGGCTGGCATTTAACGCATAGCCTAAGCGCACCATCATCGCCTGAGCCAACGCGGCACTTGCGATTGCGCGCAAGCACCAGTTCCAACCCGCAGCCCCCGGAAGCAAACCGACCGAAGCTTTCAGCGTTGCCGCGGCTTGGGTCATCTGTTCCGTCCCGCCGCTGGCTGCAACCATCTCGGCGAGAAGTTTATCCATTCCGGCTCTGAGTGACGCTTCCAGGCCATCGGCCCCAAAAGGCATCATCACCAGAACCAAACTCAGCACGATGGCCGCTGCCACCGCCAGCCAGGCTGCACCCAAACCCAGCGCAATACCAACCGGCTGCTTCCCTTCCGCTTCAGTTCGGGCCCACCGCGTCAGTAACGCAATCGGCAGAACGTCGTTCAGAAGGTAGATCACCGGCCCGACGAATGATCCCGTCAGGATTGTCACGGTGACCG
>JAEUKL010000312.1 GCA_016793005.1 Rhodospirillaceae bacterium
TGACGCGCGCTGAGCTCGACGGCATTGCGGTAGACAGCCACGCCCGCGCCGCCAAAGCGCAAAAAGAGAATCTCGGCCAGCAATCGCTGATCTCCGTTACTGGCGCCGACGGCACTGTAGTGCTGACGCGCGATGAGTACGTGCGCGGCGGCACCACAGCAGAGGGGATGGCGTCTTTCGGGCCGGCGTTCGCCGACCTGGGTAAAATGTACGGCAGCGTCTTGAAGGCCAACGGCCTTGATGGCGTGGAACATTTGCACGCGGTTGTGCACTCACCCGGCACAGCCGACGGCGCAGGCTTGGCGGCCGTGGGCACACGCGGTGCGGGCGAAAAGCGGGGCTTGAAGCCGCGCGCGCGTGTTGTGGCCTATGCCGAAGCGGGCGGCGATCCGGTGCTGTCGCTCACCGCCGGCCGTGCGGCCATGGAAAAAGTGCTGAAGAAAGCCGGCAAGACACTCGATGACATTGAGTTGATCGAATACATGGAAGCCTTTGCCGTGGTGCCGGCCCTTTTCTATCGCGATTATCCGGCGCACCGTGAAAAAGTGAACATTTTCGGCGGGCACGTGGCGCGCGGGCATGCACTGGGGGCCACAGGTGCGATCCTGCTGTCGCAGCTTTTGGATGGTCTGGAATACACCGGCAAACGTATCGGGATGGTGGTCGCGTTCGCCGCATCCGGCATCGGCTCGGCGATGATCGTAGAGCGCGAAGGCTAAATAAACGCGACAAAGATTTTGGGGAGGCCAATCTCATGGCGATGTTCTTAAAAATTCTGCAATTCTATGGCCGCTTTCTCTTAAGCTTCAGCGCCATTGGCTTCTGGTGGCGCCAGTTGTTCTGGCCACCGTTTAACCCCAGCTTCACGGGCCAGACCTGGCTTGTCACCGGCGCTTCGGGTGGCTTGGGCAAAGCCATCGTGCAAGCTGCCGCCAAAGCGGGTGCAACCGTGCTGGCCGCCGCGCGCAGCGAAGCAAAGTTGAAGGACCTCATTGCCGACAGTGGCGCAGCAGGAGCCAACATCATCCCCGTTGTGGCGGATTTAAGCCTGCAAAGCGACACGGCCGCGATGATTGCGAAACTGAACGGCGAAGGCCGTAAAATCGACGTGCTGATGAACAACGTGGGCCTGCTCTTAGATGATCTGGTGATCACACCCGAAGGCCGTGAGACAACGTTTGCCACCAACATCCTCACGCACTTCCAACTGACCGAAAAAGCCATCGAGACCGGGCTTTTGAAGCCCGATGCTGTGGTGGTGAACATGTCGTCCGGCGGCATGTACAACGCGCCGCTGTTGGTGTCGAAGATGAACGTCACCGACCCCAAGCAATATCGCGGCGTGTTCGCTTACGCTGTTCACAAGCGCGGTCAGGCGGAACTGACGAAATATTGGGCGCAAAAATACCGGGCCATGAAGTTCTACGTCATGCATCCGGGCTGGGCCAAAACCGACGGTGTGAAAACCGCTCTACCGCGCTTCTACAAAATCCTCAACACCGTGTTGCGCGACGGCCACCAGGGCACAGATACGGCAATCTGGCTTGCGGCGACCAAGCCCAACTGCGAACCGGGCGCCTTCTGGCTCGACCGCGAACCGCGCTCCAGCCACGCGTTTTCGATGACGCGCATCACCAAGAACATTCCACAGGATTTGGTGGATTATCTGAACAAGGAATTGGCGTCGAAAGCTTAGACGTAAGCAGTCGACAAAAATAAAAGCGGGGGACTCCAGGGTCTCCCGCTTTTTTCTTATCCAAATTCTTAGTGCGCCTTACTGACGATAAAGCTGACCGTGGTGGTGGCACTGCCGCCGATGTTCAGCGTGGCAAAGCGTTTTGCGCCCTCTACCTGATACCCACCAGCTTTGCCGGTCACTTGTTTGGCGCTGTCCAGCATCATGCGCACGCCCGTGGCCCCCACCGGATGGCCCAGGCCGATCAGCCCGCCCGAGGGATTGATGGGCGTCTTGCCCGTAATCGCAATGGTGCCGTCTTCCACCGCGCGCCAGCTTTGGCCCGGCGGTGTGATGCCGAAGTGGTCGATCGCCATGTATTCCGTGGTGGTAAAGCAATCGTGTGTTTCAATACCACTCAGTTGGCTGACGTCCTTGATGCCCGCGCGCTTGAAGGCATCCAAAATCGTACCGCGCACGTGCGGGAATACGTAATCCTTGTCTTTGCTGTATTCGATCTTCTTGCCGTAGGAAATGCTAGCGGTGCGATGCCCCCAGCCTTCGATGTAGGCCAGATCATCCAGTTTCAGACCGCGCTTTTTCGCATACTCGGCGGCGCGCTCAGCACTGGCCAAGAACACCACCGCCGCGCCATCACTCACCTGGCCGCAATCCTGCTTGCGGATGCGCCCGTCAATGACCGGGTTGGCCTGGTCGTCCTGCGTGAAGCTTAAAGCATCGAAGGTGTAGTTGCGCGTCTGTGCATTGGGGTTGCGCTTGGCGTTGTCGAAGTTGGTCTTGGCGATACCCATCAGGTGTTCGTGCTTAAGGCCGTAGCGCTTGTCGTACTCATCGCCCAGCACTGAGAACATGTGCGGCCACGGATACTTCACGCCCTGACATTCGTGCCCGCTGAACATGGCCGGACCGCCAATGTTGTCCGCGGCCTTGTCGCCCGGTACATTGCGCATCATCTCGATACCCAGCACCGCCGCCATGCCATAACGCCCGGACTCGATCTCGGCTGAGGCTGCCAAGAGCGCGATGGAGCCCGAAGCGCACGCGGCTTCGTGACGGCCCGCCGGAATGCCGGCCAGTTTTGGATTCACTTCCGCGAAGAAGCCACCCATGTGACCCTGATGGCAAAATAGCTCGGCGGTGAAATTGCCCACGTGCGCGGTTTCAATGTCCGCCACATCGACATTGGTTTCATTCAGGCCGTTCTCCAAAGTCTCGCGGAACATATCGACCACCTCCAACCCTTCGCGCGCCCAGTTGCGCTTGAAATCGGTTTGGTAGCCGCCAAGAATGTAGACACGTGAGGCCATGTGACATGCTCCTGATCTGGCGCGGCATCACCCCTGCACGAGAGGGCCGCCGCAGCGCTTGCATTATATGATGGAGCAAAGCATCCTATAAATAGTCCGGTTATGCAAGCGACATACGGGCCTGGAAAAGCTTGGGAAATCGGGCAATATCAAGCGCTTGTGGATGGATCGCGAAGGAGCGGATATGACAGTTTCAGCAGAAGCCCTGTTGGGGGCGTGGTCCTTCGTGGATTGGACCATCACAACCAATGGCCGCGTGACACGCCCCTTCCAGCCCGACCCATCGGGGTACATTGTCTATTCTGCAAACGGAATCATGTCGGCGGTCATATCCGCCGGCAAACGCGCTCGCTTTCCCAGCGATGATATCCGCAAACGCCCCGATGCCGAAAAAGCCGCC
>JAEUKL010000338.1 GCA_016793005.1 Rhodospirillaceae bacterium
AAATTCGCGGTGATCGACGAAGTGAAGGCGCGCTTAAGCAAATCGGGCGCCAATGTATCCGACATTGATGGCGTGCGTGTGAGTGAGGACGGCGGCTGGTGGCTGTTGCGTGCTTCCAATACGCAGGCTGTGCTGGTGGCGCGCGCCGAAGCCAACAGCGACGCCAACCTGGACAAGCTGAAACACAGCTTGGCCGCGCAGCTGAAACAAAGCGGACTCGATCTTCCGACCGAGTCCGTTGGGCACTAAAAGCTAAAGCAAAAATGAAGTGCTAGCGCGAGGTCGCGACCTTCAAGGGCGCGACTGTCTTGCAGCCCGACTTCGTTTTCACGTCTGCCACTTGGCAGGCGAACGAGGTCTGGTCTTGCGTCAGCCCCACGACCTGCGCGCGATAAAGCGTGCGGCCTTTGCTGTCCTTCATGGCTTCGACGCGCACGTCGGCTTTCGGGTACAGCGTCATCATGCGCGTCAGGGTTTGTGTCGCTTGTTCGGTGGCGGTGTCGCGCGATCCGAAAGCGCCCACCTGTATGCCCCAGCTGGCGGCCAGTTCAGCCTTACGCGCTTTGCTTTGCTGCTTCGCTTTGGCTTGCAGAACGGCTGAGTCCGGGAACACGGCTTCGTCAATATCGCCCACGGCGACTTGTTCGCGGCCCGTTTCGGCCGGGCTGTCATGCAGCATCGGCGCGGCGATCAGGGTTTCCGGCTGGCCGTTCAGGCGTGCAAAACCGTTGTCGAGCAGGTTGGCCATGTGCATGTCGCGCGCACGGGCCGAGGTGCCGCCTAAAACAACACCGATGATGCGGTGGTTATCGCGCTTGGCGGAAGCCGCGAGATTAAAGCCTGACGCGACAGTGTATCCCGTTTTCAGCCCGTCGGCACCCGCGTAGCTCATCATCAGGTGGTTGTGCGATTTGATCACTTGGCCTGCATAGGTGAACGTGTCCTGGCCGAAGTAGTGATAATGCTGCGGGAAATCAGTCATCAGGCGCTTGCCCATGATGGCCATGTCGCGTGCGGATGAGATTTGGCCTTTGTTCGGCAGGCCCGAAGCATTCTTGAACACTGTGTTGCGCATACCCAGGGCGTGCGCCTTGGTGGTCATGTTCTGCGCGAAACGCGCTTCGCTGCCGCCGGCCAGGTTTTCAGCCACGGTTGCGGCAACGTCATTGGCGGATTTGGTGATTAATGCTTGGATCGCGTCGCGCACTTGGATCGTCGAGCCGGGGGCGAGGCCCAGTTTTGAGGGGGCCATCGCGGCGGCGCGCTTCGAAACCTTCAAACGGGAGTCGAGGTTCAGTTTGCCCTGGTCCATGGCTTCGAACAGCATGTACAGGGTCATCATCTTGGTCAGGGATGCCGGGTGATTCCGGGCATCCGGGTTGGCTTCGTGCAGGACCTTGCCGGTTTCGGCATCAACGACAATGGACGCATAGCCTGCCAGGGCCGGAAGAGGGGTCAGGAGGGCGCACAGCGCCAGGACGGCAGGAATAAGCACAGCCGTGATGAACCCGAGTCGATGCCGCACAACGGTGCGCCCAGAAGTCGTCGCCATTCCGATAAAACCCTCAATTCTCAAGGCCTTATATGGCCTTTGTTGACCCCACGCTTACCGGTTCTCTCTCGGGCGACCCAGTGTTCTGGGCTCTGTTGTGCGAAAAGATATGGATTTAATGTGACGAAGTCCACCATCTCGTTGAAATCCATCATAAAACATTGCCCTTAAGGTTGTCTGAACAACCTGGGCGCGATTTCAAAAAAACACAAAATGTGGATAACTTGATCTGATCCGAAGGTCGTCAAGTCCCAGAAAAGCCTGCCGAAAACAAATTGCGCCGAAGCCCTGGCGCATCACCTTTTTTAAACCAATATCTGGTCGGTATTGTTATCCTTGAGCACAGCGTTGGGGCATCGCCCTCAACTCCTTTTCTGATGCCACTTTTTGAGACCGTTTGCCGCCCATGACTGACTTCGCCTTTCCGCACCAGCCGACCTTGAAGCCTTTCCCGGCCGTTCGATCATCCGGAGATGAAAAGAACAACGGAACAGGCGGCGATGACGGCCGTGCCAACACCGGCGTCGTCATCAAAACGCGGCCCAAAGTCAAAAAGCCCTCGCTCTACAAAGTGCTCATGCTGAACGACGACTACACGCCCATGGAATTCGTGGTCCATGTGCTGGAGAAATATTTCAGTAAGAACACCGAAGAAGCGACGCGCATCATGTTGCACGTTCATCAGAAAGGTGTGGGCGTGTGCGGCGTGTTCACGTTCGAAGTTGCTGAAACAAAAGTGAACCAGGTGATGGATCTGGCCCGTAAAAACCAGCATCCCCTGCAGTGTACGCTCGAAAAAGAGTAAGCCGCCAAAGCGGCGGTGACGAAAAATAGAAACGAAAAGGAAGTCCGCCCTTGTCAATGTTATCGCAAAATCTGGAAAAAACGCTGCACCGTGCCCTGGCGGCCGCCTCCGAGCGCCGTCACGAGTACGCAACGCTTGAGCATTTACTGCTCGCGTTGTGCGACGACCCGGATGCCATTGCGGTGATGAAAGCCTGCAACGTCAACGTCGAGACCTTGCGCGGCACCACCAAGCAATTCGTTGATGAGGATTTGAAGGGCTTGATCAATACGCTCGGCGAAGACCCCAAGCCAACCTCGGGGTTTCAGCGTGTTGTGCAGCGCGCGGCCATTCATGTGCAGTCCTCGGGCCGCGAGGAAGTGACCGGCGCAAACGTGCTGGTAGCGCTGTTCTCGGAACGCGAAAGTCACGCGGTGTATTTCCTGCAGACGCAGGAAATGACGCGCCTGGACGCGGTCAACTATATTTCGCATGGGATCGCCAAGCGCTCGGCGCAGTCATCTGAACGCCGTCCGCCGTCGGGGGCCGATGCCGACGCCCGTTCGGAAGACGTGGTGAAGAAAGGGCAGGAAGCGCTGACGGCTTATTGCGTGAACCTGAATGAAAAAGCCAAGCAGGGCAAAATTGATCCGCTGATCGGGCGCGACAAGGAAATCGAGCGCACCATTCAAATTCTCTGCCGCCGCACCAAGAACAACCCGCTGTATGTGGGGGATGCGGGTGTGGGCAAGACCGCCATTGCCGAAGGCTTGGCGCGCCGCATCATCAACAAAGAAGTGCCCGAAGTGCTGCACGACAACACCGTGTTCTCGCTGGACATGGGCGCGCTGCTGGCCGGCACACGTTATCGCGGTGACTTTGAGGAACGCTTGAAAGCCGTGCTGACGGAATTGGAAAACACCAAGGGCTCTGTCCTGTTCATCGACGAAATTCACACGGTGATTGGGGCTGGCGCGACCTCGGGCGGGGCGATGGATGCCTCGAACCTGCTGAAACCCGCATTGGCGTCGGGCTCCTTACGCTGCATGGGTTCGACCACCTATAAGGAATATCGCAATTACTTCGAGAAGGACCGTGCGCTGGTGCGCCGCTTCCAGAAGATCGATGTGAACGAACCCAGCATCGAAGACGCGATCAAGATCCTGAAGGGTTTGAAGCCGTATTACGAAGAGCACCACAAGGTGCGCTACACGTCGGACGCCATCAAAACTGCTGTAGAACTGGCTGCGCGCTACATCAATGACCGTAAGCTGCCGGACAAGGCAATTGACGTTAT
>JAEUKL010000356.1 GCA_016793005.1 Rhodospirillaceae bacterium
TGGTCACATCGATAAACGTCATCTGATGGCCCAGAGCTTGCAATGCAGCCGCAGCCGCTTTGCCCGACACCAATGACACGTCGCGTTCCTTGGACGGACCGCCCGCCAGCACCGCAACTTTTTTGGATGTGCGCGCTGTCATACCGTCACCAACGCATTCGGATCGGTCTTGTTCAAGCCGATGCGACGAATTTCCCATTCCAAGCGGATGCCTGTTTGTTCCTTGACGCGGCGGCGCAGTTCTTCGCCCAAGCCTTCAATGTCGCTTGAGGTGGCGCTGCCGGTGTTGATCAGGAAGTTTGTGTGTTTTTCCGAGACCATTGCGCCACCGCGCACCAGGCCACGCCCGCCGACGTCGTCGATCAGCTTCCAGGCTTTGGCTTCGGCGGGGTTCGCAAACGTCGAGCCACCCGTGCGGCTTTGAGTGGGCTGGCTGTCTTCGCGGTCGGCGCGGATTTCACGAATACGGGCGGTGATGGCTTCGGAATCACCTTTCACGCCGCGCAATTCAGCCCCAATGAACACCCAATTATTGGGCGTGCTGCAATGGCGGTAGCTGAAACCCAAGTCATCTAATGAAAGTTTATGCACTTTGCCGGTGTCATCCAACGCCGTAGCCGAGACGCAGATGTTTTGCATCTCGCGGCCATAGCACCCTGCGTTCATACGCACCGCACCGCCGATGGTGCCGGGAATGCCGGTCAGGAATTCAAATCCTGCAATGCCATTGTCGCGCGCGGCCGTGGCGACGTTGGCGTCTACCGCCGCGCCGCCGCAACGTAAGGTCAGGCCGTCGGCTTCGATGGTGTTGAAGGCCTTGCCCAGGCGGATCACAACGCCCGGTACGCCGCCATCACGCACCAGCAAGTTCGAGCCAAGCCCGATGACTGTGACAGACACGTCAGACGGTTTGTTCTTCAGGAACGCCGACAAGTCCGCCACGTCAGCAGGCGTGAACAAAACTTCCGCCGGGCCGCCGACGCGGAACCACGTCATGCGGCCCAGGTCGGCCATAGGCTCGTAGCTGCCGCGCACGTGCGGCAGACGATCAACCAAGCTCGGCGATGTGGCCTGAGCCGTCATCATGCAGCACTTCCTGAACGGGTTTTAGGCTTACGAACGGCAGCGAGTTCTTGCGGCAACGCATTGGCCCAGGCCGTGATGTTGCCGGCGCCCAGGCACACCACAAAATCACCCGGCTGCGCGATATCATCGATCACAGCGACGAGATGTTTGGGCGACAGCAGGGCCGTCACTTGTGGGTGGCCGTGGGCGTGCAGGCCATTGATCAGTGCGTCACGGCTCACGCCATCAATCGGCGCTTCACCGGCCGGATACACATCGGCCACGACCACATGGTCGGCGTCGTTGAAGCAGGTGCAGAAACCTTCAAACAGTTGCTGCAGGCGCGTGTAGCGGTGCGGCTGCACGACGGCGATCACGCGGCCCTTGGTGGTTGTCCGCGCGGCTTTCAGCACGGCAGCGATTTCCACCGGATGGTGGCCGTAATCGTCAATGACCGTAATGCCGTCTACTTCGCCGACTTTGGTGAAGCGGCGCTTCACGCCGCCGAATTTCGCCAAACCGTCGCGGATGATATCATCGGCAATACCCATCTCGGCAGCCACAGACACAGCCGCCAAGGCATTCAGCACGTTGTGCTGGCCGAACATCGACAAGCGGATGTCTTTAATGGTGCGCTCACCGCCGACCAGGCGATCAGACAATGCTGCGTCAAAACGCACGCCGTTGCTGTCCAACACCACATTAAGCCCGCGCACCATGGCAGTCGGGCTCAAGCCGTAAGTGACAATCTTGCGGTCCTGTAGCTGCGGGATCAGCGATTGTACTTCCGGGTGGTCGATGCACAGTACGCCGAAGCCATAGAACGGAATTGATTCCACGAACTTGCGGAACGCAGCCTTCAACGTTGCGAAGTCGCCGTAGAATTCCATGTGCTCGGGGTCAATATTGGTGACCACGGCAATGGTGGCGGGCAGGCGGTTGAATGTGCCGTCGGACTCATCGGCTTCCACCACCATCCATTCGCCCGAACCTAAGCGCGCGTTCGTGCCATAGGTGTTGATGATGCCGCCGTTGATGACGGTGGGGTCCAGCTTCGCGGTATCCAGTACGGTCGCGATCAATGAGGTGGTCGTCGTCTTGCCGTGCGTGCCACCAATGGCGACCGACCACTTCAGACGCATCAATTCGGCCAGCATTTCAGCACGGCGCACGACCGGCAGCATGTTGCGGCGTGCGGCCATCACTTCCGGATTGTCGGGCTTTACAGCCGACGAAATCACAATCACCCGCGCATCGCCCAGGTTCTCGCCCTTGTGGCCCACTTCAACTTTAATGCCCAGGCCACGCAAACGGTCCACGTTGGCATTTTGCGCGATGTCGCTGCCTTGGACCTGATAGCCCAAGTTATGCATGAC
Organism: Rhodospirillaceae bacterium; assembly: GCA_016793005.1. Classification (GTDB taxonomy): domain Bacteria; phylum Pseudomonadota; class Alphaproteobacteria; order Rhodospirillales; family Rhodospirillaceae. Next base: position 2,442 of record JAEUKL010000356.1, read on the forward strand.
TTCGGCAATGCCGCTCATGCCGATCCCGCCGATGCCGACGAAATGAATAATGCCGATATCAAGTGGCATGGACTGCATCTTAGGCGGCTCCTCGGGTGATACGGCGATCAAGCTTGTTGGTGTTGTGCATGCTGGTCACAGTGGCAGACACAGACGTCGATGAAATATTTCGTCCGGCGCGCGCACCGTTCTGACCATGTGTGAAGCCGGTCACGACGGCGGCCATGCGGCCTGCGGCATCGGGGATGCTGAACGCCAGCGCATTGGCGGATGCGTCGGCCAGCATCTGCGGGTTCTGCATCAGTTCGGTCAATTTTGCGGCCACAGCCTCAGGCGTGAACCCGCCCTGCGCCATCATCCAGCCGCCACCCACGATATCGAGCGCTTTGGCGTTGGCGGTTTGATGATCATCGGCGGCGTGCGGGTACGGCACCAGAATGCTGGGGCGGCCGGTGATGGTGGTTTCAGCCACCGTCGATGCGCCCGAGCGCGAGATCAGCACGTGCGCTTTGTTCAGAAGTTCCGGCACATTGTCGAAGAAGTGACGCAGTTCAACGTGTACGCCTAAGCCTGCGTATGCATTCTGTGCGCGGTTGATGTCTTCCGGGCGGCACTGCTGCGAAATTTCGATGCGTGCGCGCAACGCGGGCGGCATCAACTTGATGGCGGCCGGCATCACGTCGGTGAACACGCGGGCCCCCTGACTGCCGCCCAGCACGAGAATGCGGAACACGCCGTCGGCTTCGGGGGCACGGTACGGGAACGAGCGCACATCGGCTACTGCGGGGCGCACGGGCATGCCGGTGCGGATTAGATGCGCGCTGGCCGGTGCGGGGCGGGCGAGATCATACGACGTGCAAACTTTGCTGACATGGCCCGCAAGGTTGCGATTGGCCCAGCCCAAAATCGCATTCTG
>JAEUKL010000424.1 GCA_016793005.1 Rhodospirillaceae bacterium
TTTTGGGGCGTGGGCGTGGCGGCGGGCATGGTCATCAGCATCGGTGTTTGAACAAGGGCGCTTAAGCCGACAATAGCCCACTTTCACGCCCCGCCCAACCGGCCCGGGACGTAAAGAAAGCTTTAATTGCAATGTGTTACCACGCTTGCGCTTTGGGGCTGGACCGCCTATGGTCCCGCCGCTTTTCGCCCCCGTCCTTGCTTCGCGGCAATACGGTGCTAAAAGCCCACCCAATCGATCCTGTCATCGATAAAGCCGACGTAGCTCAGGGGTAGAGCAACTGATTCGTAATCAGTAGGTCCGCGGTTCGATTCCGCGCGTCGGCACCATCTTCATCGCCGTCTTGATCGCAAGTGCTGCAAAACAAAAACCCCGGACCTTGCGGCCCGGGGTTTTGCAGTTGGTGATATTTTTTTGCTTATACGCGCTCGCTTACTCGCGGTTACCGAGCAGCGACAGCAGGAACTGGAACAGATTGACGAAGTTCAGGTACAGCGACACCGCACCCATAATCGCCGTCCGGTCTTCCAGACCCGAGCCGCGAATGTCGAGGTACTGGTTCTTGATGTTCTGCGTGTCGTAAGCGGTGAGGCCCGCGAACACGATCACACCGCCCACCGAGATGATGAAGCTCATCATCGAACTGGCGACGAAGATGTTCACCACGCTGGCGATCAGAATGCCGATCAGGCCCATGATCATGAACGATGCCATCCCCGACAGGCTGCGCTTGGCCGTGTAGCCGTACAGGCTTAAGCCACCGAAGGCTGCCGCCGTGATGAAGAACACGCGCGCAACACTGGTGCCGGTATAGACCTGTAGCAGAACCGCAAAGCCGACACCCATCGTCGACACCAAGGCCCAGTAAAGGCCCGAGAGTGCCGTGATGCTTAAGTTACGCATGAAGCTCATGGCCAGGATGATGCCGAGCGGCGCCAGCATGGCCACGAAACCTAAGCCTGTGTAACCCAAGCGACCGGTGGCCGTGGTTTGGAAAAAGAGCCCGGCCAAGCTTGTGTTGGCGACTACCACGGCGACGATGCCGGAGAGCAGCAAGCCCGACGCCATGTAGTTGTAGACCCGCAGCATGTATTGCCGCAGACCGACATCAATGTCGGCGGCCGCGGCTTGGCCCCAGGCCGCCGTTCCATACGGCGCACTTGATGCCCTGCGATCTAAATCAGCCATGTGAGTCCTCTTTCAGTAAAACCATCGCCGACGCCGACCGGATCCACATCCGTATCGCATCGGTTAGACTTAATATTGTGTCGCCTGGGGGTAACTTCAACCGGAATCGGCCCTGCTCACGCAATTTTCATCTGGCCCGGCCCCTTAAAAGGCACGGCGAATCAAGGGGTTGTGGGGGGCTCTTGGGGGGAAGGCCTAGTCGTTACGGAGCAGGGGTGCAGCCTTAATGCCGAGTGCCCGCCAAGTGCCGGCAAACCCCGCCATCAGCGTGACGGCAATACACACGGTCACGACACCGACGGCCAGGCCATAGCCCATCTGCCATTCGAGCTTCATGATGTGCACCACCACCGCCCACGAGGCGAGTGCACCCACGCCGACCGCGATTCCACCGGTGGCCAAGCCCAGCAGGCAATACTCGAACACGAAGGCGCTCAGCACGTTGCGGCGTGTGGCGCCCAGCACTTTCAGCACAACAGACTCGTAAATGCGCCGCGCATGACCGGCGGCAATGGCACCCGCCAGCACAAGGGCACCGGCCACCAGTGCGACGGCTGCCGTAATCCGCACGGCGACACTTAAGCTGTCCAAGACGTCTTTGATCATCTGCACGGCATCGCGCACCTGAATGACCGTTACGTTGGGCATTTTTTCCAGCACGGCGTTTTCAATCTTGGCTTCCGTGCCTGCATCTGAGTCCACGGTCGCGATATGCATGCCGGGGGCACCCATCAGCGCGCCGGGCGAGTAAATCAGCGTGAAGTTCATAGTGCCCGACTGCCAGCGAATGTCGCGCGTATTGGCCAGCTTGGCGGTAATTTCGCGACCCAGGATATTGAGACTGATGCTATCACCAAGTTTCAGCTTCATGCCCTTGGCGACGCGCTCATCCAGCGACACCAAATTTTCGCCGGCATAATCTTCTGGCCACCATGCGCCCTGCACCAACTTTGCATTGGCGGGTAGCGCGCCTGCATAACTGACGCCGCGTTCGCCGCGGATAGCCCAGCGCGAATCAGCTTCGATGTCGGCTTTATCAACATCCACGCCGTTGATCTTCGAGATGCGCCCGCGAATCATCGCGGCTGTGGTGATGTTATGCACGCCGGGCACGCTTTCAACCGCGGCCTTAAAGTCATCCACTTGCGTGTTCTGGATATCGATAAAGAACATGCTTGGCGCATCCTTGGGCACGCCTTCGGCCAGGCGCGCATCCAAGTTCGTCTGCACCAAGGCAATCGACACCAGCACCGATAAACCAAGGCCCAGCGATAGGACCACCGATGTTGTCGGCGCACCCGGGCGATACAGGTTTGAAAGCGCCAGCCGCAAGGTGGGTTTTCCGGCGACGGCACTGTTGCGCCCAGAACTGAGTTTACGCGCAAACCCCATCACGACCTTAGCCGCACCCGCGAACAAGATCAGCGCCAACGTGGTGCCGACCACAAAGAAGGTGGCGTAACGCGGTTGCTCGGCGGTGCCGATGGTGTACGCCGCCAAAGCTGCCGATAAGACAGCCAGTATTGCCATGTAACGGCGTCGCGGCCACGCGCGCGCCGGCGCCAGCAAATTGCGGAACAATGCCACGGGCGGAATGTCACGCGCGCGCGCCAAGGGCCACAATGCAAAAACAGCCGCGGTCAGAATACCGAACACAAAAGCCTTCAGCAGCGAGCTTGGGTAAATGCCGAACTCTGCGCTGACCGGCAGCAGCCCCTCCAGCGCGCGGCCTGCAATAAGCGGAATGATCGCGCCCACAACCAGGCCCATGGCGATGCCGACCGCAGAAAGAATGGTGATTTGGATGGTGTAGATGCGGAAAATTGTTTCCGCCGGCGCGCCTAAGCATTTCAGCGTCGCGATGGTGTTGATGCGCCCAGCCATGTAGGCGCGCACGGCATTGGCGACGCCAATGCCGCCCGTCAGCAGTGCGGTCATGCCCACAAGCGTCAAGAACAGCGTGACGTTGTCCAGAAACGCTTCAACACCTTGCGCAGCCTGATTGGTGCCGCGTAAGCGCCACCCTGCGTCGGGGAAATCGGCTGTCAGTTTTTCGCGCAGCGCCTTCACGGTGCTGCTCTGCACTTTGCCGCCATCAAGTTTGATGTTGTAGACGTGCGTGACCAAACTGCCCGGCTGCACCAAACCGGTCGCGGGAATGGCCTTGGTCGAGATCATCACGCGCGGGCCTGCCGTCATGAACGTAACCACGCGGTCGGGTTCTTTGGTGATAAGGGCGCGGACCTCTAACGCGGCATCACCGACGTTGATGATGGCCCCCACGGCAATGTTCAAACGCTGGGCCAGCGCTTCATCAATCACCGTGCCCCAGCGATCATTCTTCTGACCGAGCAGTTCATTCAATGAGTCTGCGGGCGTGGTGATCAACGCGCCGTACAGCGGATACACGTCATCAACGGCTTTTACTTCCACCAGGGCACGCTGTTGCACCGTGCCTGCCGCATCTTCCACGCTCTTCTTTTCTACGCGGGCCATGGAGCGCAACTGCAATTGATAGCTGACGGCACCTGCGGCTTTCAGCGCATTCAGTTCCGCGTCGTTCAGCGTGCGGGTTTCATGGCGCGCTTGCAGGTCGCCACCCAACAGCGGCTGCGCATCGGCTTCAATGCCGGCTTGCACCGCGTCATTCAATGAGCCCGCACCGGCAATAGCGGCCACACCTAAAGCCAGGCACGCCAGGAAAATGCGAAAACCTTTGATGCCGCCGCGCAGTTCGCGCAGCGCAAATCGCATCGCGATGGATGACGTGCCGGATGAAGACTGCGCCATGATGTTACTCGGCTGCCTTGCTTAAGCCTTCACCGGCAATCAGCCCGTCGGCGATCCGCACCACGCGGTCGCAGCGTGCGGCCAATTTCAGGTCGTGCGTAATCAGAACCAGCGTTGTTTTGTGATGATCGTGCAGTTCAAACAAAAGTTCGATGATCTGCTGACCTGTGCCGCCGTCCAAGTTGCCGGTGGGTTCATCGGCCAGCAGAATTTTCGGCTCAACCGCAAAGGCTCTGGCTAAGGCCACGCGCTGCTGCTCGCCACCGGACAGCTGCCCCGGATAGTGGCCCAAACGATGACCTAAGCCGACGCGCTTTAACTGGGCTTCGGCGCGATCAAATGCATCGCTGCGCCCTGCGAATTCCAAAGGCACGGCCACATTTTCCAGGGCCGTCATGGTGGGGATCAGGTGGAACTGCTGAAACACAATGCCGACATTATCGCGCCGGAATAAGGCCAGGCCGTCCTCGTTCAATGTGCTGTAGTCAACGCCTGCAACCTGCACACGCCCTTTTGTGACGCGCTCCAGCCCCGCCGTGATCATGATCATGGTGGTTTTACCCGAGCCCGAAGGCCCAACGACGCCCAGCGCAACACCCTGGGGAACCGACAAGTCCACACCGCGCAAAATGTTGACCGGTCCTGCCGGGCCGTCCAATGTCAGGTGGACGCTGTCCAGTGTGATTGCGGGAATGGGAGTTGAAGACGTCATCGGGGTCGCCAATATCCTATGATCTGAATGTAAAACGCATGATGGCTCAGAAGGTAATGACTCAGAAGGTAATGACACTGAACTCAATATCAATGCGACGCCAAATGATGACAAATGTCGGCTTTGCGGCGCTAGCTCTTTCAATCGTGATGGCCGGACTATTTGGTTACGGGTCTGTAACAGCGGCGGATCAGCCGCCGGTCCGCATTCTGGCCTTTGGCGACAGCTTAACCGCGGGCTACGGCCTGGATGATCTGGGCAATGCATTCCCGGCCCAACTGGAAAAAGCCCTGGAAGCCAAAGGCTATAAGGTTGATGTGCTGCCGGGTGGCATCTCGGGCGACACCACCACGGGTGGGCTCAACCGTATCGAGTGGTCTTTGGCCGAAAAGCCCGATGCAGTGATTGTGGAGCTGGGCGGCAACGACGGCCTGCGCGCGGTAGACCCCGGTGTGACCGAAAAAAGCCTGGATGGTCTGGTGGCGCGCATCAGGCAAGATGACATTCCGGTGCTGGTGGCAGGCATGCTGGCCCCGCCAAACCTGGGCCGCGATTACGCCGACCGTTTTGGTGCAATCTTTCCGCGTGTGGCCAAGAAGCACGATGCGCTGCTATATCCGTTTTTCCTGGATGGCGTCGCGGGTGATCCCAGCCTTAACCAAGCCGACCGCATTCACCCCAACCCCAAGGGTGTGAAAATCATCGTCGAGAAAATTCTGCCGTCCGTGGAAAAGCTGATTACCCAAGTCCAGAAGAAACGCGGCACATGACAGTCGCCACATCCTCCGCGCCAGCCTCATCTTTCGCGCATGCTTGCGTGAGTGGCGAGGATGCCTCGGATAAAGATTGGCGCACTGCGATCAAAGAGGTAGGCGATGCTTTAAGCCGCCAGGGCGCATCGGGTGCTTTAGGGTTGATCTATGTCACCGAGCCTTGGGCGGCGCACCTGGCCGACATGGCCGCGACACTTCAACAAAGATTGAACATCACGCAGTGGGCCGGCTGCGCGGGGTTCGGCATTTTTGGTGCGGGCCGCGAAGTGCACCGCACGCCCGCCGTCTCGGTGATCGTGGCCCCCTTTGCCGCCGATGACGTGTCGATCTTGCCGGGGCTGCTTGATGAGCCGACCGCGCGCATGACCGCCACAACACCCTGGTGCCGCCTCAACGCACCTGTGTTCGGCATCGTCCACGCCGACCCGCGCAACACGCAACTCGACGGCATGATCGAAGCGCTGATGGCCGACGATGTGGGCGGCGGTTATGTAGTGGGCGGCCTTACACCCGCCATGCATGAACCGGTGCAAGTGGCCGAGGGCGCCACCACCGGCGGCATCTCGGGTGTGTTGTTGTCGTCGCGCGTGCCGGTCGCTGTAACACTGTCGCAAGGCTGCACGCCTATCGGGCCGGTGCACAAGGTTACGGCTGGTCAGCGCGGCGTGATCGCCGAACTTGACGGCCGTATAGCGTTGGACGTGCTGAAAGAGACTGTGGGCGAAGTGCTGGCGCGCGACTTGCGTCGTATCTCGGGCTACATCCATGCGGCCCTGCCGGTGGGTGATACGGACTTGCGCGATTACACGGTGCGCAACCTGATGGGCATCGACCCCAAATCAGGCCTGATTGCCATTGGCGCTGATCTGAACCCCGGCGACCGGGTGATGTTCGTGCGTCGTGACCCCGCCAGCGCACGAACCGATCTCAAGCGTGCTCTGGATGATTTGAAACGCCGCATCGGCAAACGCAAAATTCTGGGCGGGCATTATGTGTCGTGTGTGGCGCGCGGGCCCCAGATGTTCGGCGATGTGGGTGCTGAAGCGCGTCTGATTCACGATGCCTTGGGCGAATTTCCCATGACCGGGTTTTTCGCCAATGGTGAAATCAGCGGGCGGCGGTTATACGGATACACAGGCGTGTTGTCAGTGTTCCTTGATCGCGCGCTTTAAAAACAGAGTCTATCAGAACCATGATCCGCTTGTTCGTAGGCTTGGCCGTCCCCGAGGACGTCGCTGAAGATTTAGCTGCACTGTCCGACAACATGCCGGGTGCGCGTTGGATTGA
>JAEUKL010000012.1 GCA_016793005.1 Rhodospirillaceae bacterium
CGGTGTGGCGCCCAAATCCACCAGTTTGCGTTTTGCCAGCGGTTGTAAGGCGCGCCACATGGCGCTGCGGTCATGCCCTGTGGCTTCCGCCAACTCGGGCAGTGTCGGCTCGTTCAGGCGCAGGGCAATACGCAAGGCCGCGAACTGCATGACTGTCAAATCCACGGGCTCCAGCGCTTGGTCATAGAGTTTCATGAGAACACGGCTGGCGCGCCGCACTTTCGAGCAAAAGCAGATGGTGTCGATCATGGGCGACTCTGAGAAATCTGTTGCATATGCAACAGAGAAGGTGCCGGTGGATTAAGGGGATGACAAGGACAAAGTCCGTGCATTTTCTGCCATGCGGCTATGCACAAACTTTAAGCCGGCCTGTGTCGCGGCGGTTAAGGGGAAGCGGTGGTCCCGCAACAAAAAAAGCGGTGCAATCTCTGCACCGCTTTTCGTATCTAAACTGTGGCCGACGATTTAGCCGTTGGCGGCTTTCTTCTTCGGTGCCGCACCTTGCTCGTCTTCGGCTTGCGGGTCACGCAGCACATAGCCGCGGCCCCACACTGTCTCGATGTAGTTCTCGCCGGCCGTCGCTGTGGTCAGTTTCTTGCGCAGCTTGCAGATGAACACGTCGATGATTTTCAGCTCCGGCTCGTCCATGCCGCCGTAAAGGTGGTTCAGGAACTGCTCTTTCGTCAGGGTCGTGCCCTTACGCAAGGCCAGCAATTCCAGGATGCCGTACTCTTTGCCGGTCAGGTGCAAGGGTTGGCCTTCCACTTCGGCGACACGCGCTTCCAGGTTCACGATCAGCTTGCCCACATGCACTTGCGGCTGGGCATGGCCTTTCGAGCGGCGCACGATGGCTTGCACGCGGGCCAGCAGTTCATCGCGATTGAACGGTTTGGTCAGGTAATCGTCAGCACCCAGGCCGAAGCCTTGGACTTTCTTATCGGGCTGACTGAGGCCCGACAGGATCAGCACAGGTGTGGCGATCTTGGCGTTTCTGAGTTGCCGGATGACATCCATGCCGTCCATGTCGGGCAGCATGAGATCCAGAATGATGAGGTCGTATTCATAAACCTTACCAAGGTCGAGGCCGTCCTCGCCCAGGTCGGTGGCGTCGACCACCCAGTCCTCTTTTTTCAGCATGGCCGTAATGGCCTGGGCTGTGGACGGATCGTCCTCAACCAATAGGATGCGCATGATCTAGTGCCCCTCACATAGCCAAGCCCACTAAATGGTGCCTAAAAGGTTAACACAGCGACTCGGCAATTTCTATCAATAATTCCTAATGTTTCCGGCGAGTCGGGCGACGCCAGGGTTTTGGGGGCCCCAAGCCGGGGGCCAGCGGGGGCCAAATGGGCACTTTTTGCCTAGGCTTTACCCCAAATTAAGCTGATGGTTGGTACTTCTTAAGGCCCGGCTTTTGGTGGGTGGATTTCAGCCCGAGGACGTTGCCTTGCCCGTCAATATTTCGAGCATTTTGAACGAATTAGACCGTATGGCCACGCACCATATCTATGGCAGCGTCGCAGCCGTGAATGGTCTGCTCATCGAAGTGGCCGGGGTTCAGAATTATCTCTCGGTGGGTGATCGCTGCACCATCCACGCCCGCGATGGCCGCCTGGTCATCTGCGAAGTGGTGGGGTTCCGCGAAAACAAGGCGCTCGCCATGCCCTATGGCCCCTTAGAGGGCATCGGCATCGGGTGCCGCGCCGATATCGCTGAAGCCGCACCGGCTGTGTTCCCTGACGACACGTGGCTGGGCCGTGTGGTCAACGCCATGGGCAAGCCGGTCGACGACTTGGGCAACCTTGGCGCAGGCCAAGTGGGTTATCCCATCAAAGCCATGCCGCCGCCGGCGCACACGCGCAAAAGAGTGGGCGGCAAACTCGATCTCGGCGTGCGCGCCGTCAACACCTTCACCACCTGCTGTCACGGACAGCGCATGGGCATCTTCGCCGGTTCCGGCGTGGGTAAGTCCACCATCCTTGCCATGATGGCGCGTTACACCTCGGCCGATGTGACGGTTGTGGGTCTGGTGGGCGAACGTGGCCGCGAAGCGCGCGAGTTTATCGAAGACGACCTGGGCCCCGAAGGCTTGGCGCGCAGCGTTGTGATTGTCTCGACATCCGACGAGCCGCCGTTGATGCGTCGTCAGGCGGCTTACGTCACGATGGCGGTGGCTGAATACTTCCGCGACCAGGGCAAGAATGTGCTGTGCCTGATGGATTCCGTCACGCGCTTTGCCATGGCGCAGCGTGAAATTTCGCTCTCTGCCGGTGAGCCGCCCGCCAGCAAAGGTTACACGCCCACAGTGTTTGCTGAATTGCCGAAGTTGCTGGAGCGCGCAGGCCCCGGCCCGCGCAAGAAGGGCAACATCACCGGTCTGTTCACCGTGCTGGTGGAAGGCGACGACCACAACGAACCGATTTCCGATGCTGTGCGCGGTATCTTGGATGGTCACATTGTGTTGGACCGCACCATTGCCGAGCGTGGGCGCTATCCGGCTTTGAACGTGCTGCGCTCCATCTCGCGTACGATGCCGGGATGCAACTCGGATGATCAGAACGATTTGATCCGCCGTGCACGCAAAATTATCTCTACGTATGAAGATATGGCCGAGTTGATCCGTCTTGGCGCCTACCGCAAGGGCTCGAACCCCGAGGTGGACGAGGCCATGTACTACTACCCGAAGATCGAAGATTTCCTGCGCCAGACCAAAGGCGACCACACCGATCTTGATGCCTGCTACCAGATGCTGGCCGAGGTTTTGAAACCGCCGCCGCCGCAAATTGAAGTGCCGGCACAGCCCGTTCCGCGCGGCGCGCAGCCGCAGCAGCGCCCGCAGATGCAGGTTGCGCAGACGCGCCAAGGGCCCGGCGGCCGCCAGACCATCACCATGCGCTAGGGGCGGGATAGTCGATGCCCAAAGCCGATCTCCACACCCTGATTCGCGTCCGCAAGTGGGACGTTGAAGAACGTCAACGCGCGCTGGCCGCGTTGTTGGCCGACGAAGAGAAGGTATTGGATTTCCAGCGCGCTCTTGAACGCGAACTGGAGCAGGAAAAATCCGTGGCGTCTGCGGCTTCGGCCGACCAGCGTTTTACGTTAGAGCCATACATCCAACGTTGCCGCCAGCGGCGCGATAACATTGCGGCCGCATTGGTTCTGATCCGCGAGAAGATCAACGAGGCGCGCGATCACCTGGCTGAGGCCTACCGCCGCCTCAAGACGTTCGAAATCACGCAAGAACAGCGCGAAGCGGCCGAAGAAGCGGAAGAAAACCGCGTCGAACAGATTGCCCTGGACGAAATGGGCATCGACCTGCACCGCCGGAAAACGGCTTAGCTTTTAAGGTTGGGGTGTCGGGGTTTCGGGCGCTTGCGGCTTTTCGCTGCCAAAGCCACCAAGCGTTGTCAGCGCATCCACATTCACATCAGGCGTCAGGCTGCCGGTTTCCACAAAGCCCGTCGTGCCGTCATTCAATGTAATGCGCGCCCAGTGGCCGGTAGCATCCTGCTCGGTCACCAGAACAATCGTGCCCAGCTTGATCGTGGTGCTGATGCGGAACGTGGTGCTGGGCCCAGTCCGCAAAGGTAATAGGTCTACTTTCACCGCATAGACGCGGCCCGATTTGATGTCGGTGCTGGGGGCTGCGGCGTCGTGCACCACATCGTTGTGCTGTTCGGGTGGCGCTAGCAGCGCCTTCACATAGTCCGTCAGCGACATGGGGGCTGACAGCGTTGCCGCCATGCTTAAGCCCACGGCAACAACAATCAGCGGCGCCATCTGCACAAAAGGGGCAAGGCCCGGATTGGCCCAGCGGTCTTTGATCTCGCGGGCCGGGAACGAACTCAGCGACGACAGCAGGGCATCGATCTCGCGGCGCACGGCCGCGTTCGAGGCAAACGGCAGTGCTTGCTCGGCGCAGGCGCGGGCCAGTTGCATGTCGTTACGCGCTTTGAAGGCACGGGCCTGTTTAATCAGAAGCTTCGCATTGCGTTCAGGCGGTCTGCGCCCGCCGCGCATGTTGCTGATAATGGCCTTGATGGTTTCCTTCGGCCCGTTGGGCCACGCCCACCAGCCTGCCAGCCACGTCATCAACGACGCTTTGATGGCCGCTTTGTCGGCGCAGGTGCGGCAGTACACGCCCGCCAAACCCTTGCGGTTCAGCTTGGTCACCTGGCCCATGAGCATGTCGAAAATGATGTAGCGCGGCTGCGCTGTGATTTTACCGCATTGGCAGGTGGCGGGCTGATCGGCGGCAGGCGTGGTGCGCGGCGGCTCCGGTGCAGGTTTGTCTGCTTTGGGCGGTTCCTGTTTTGGAGGCTCCTGCTTTGGAGGTTCTTTCTTCGGTGTCTCTTGTTTGGGCGCTTCTTGCTTCGGCGGTTCCTGTTTGGCGCGTGCTTCTGATTGAGCGCCGTTCCCCATGCCGCCACTACCCATGCCGCCATGAACAGTGCGCCAGCCGCGGTCATAGGCCGCGCGACGCAACGGGTCGGACAACGTTTCGTAAGCATCGCGCAAACGGTGAAACTGCTTGGCGGCGATAGGCGAAGGATTGTGATCGGGGTGCAGGCGCTTGGCCTTCTGGCGGAACGCTGACTTGATCTCGTCCAGGCTCGCGTCCTCACTCACACCGAGTGCGACGTAATACCCCTTCGGATCTTTGGCCGCATTCATGGCCATGGACTCGGACTCCTGCTTTTAGACATGGCAAGCCGCCCCGAAACAGGAGCCAACCCCCAATCCTAGACTAGCGCCGGTAATAATTGATTAACGCCTGGAAACAGCGGGAATCCTTAATGTTTTAGGCGGGGATATCTCATGGCAGAAAATGACGGCTTGTTGTCATTGCTGACAACGCAGTTTTCTTCAAAAATCGCGCAAGAAACGGGTCGAGCTGCACACTCATTTCCATCAGTTTGCCGCTCGAGATTTTAGGGATCAGACCATGATGCGCAAAACCAAGACTGCCGCCCGCACCGGCGAACAACTGCGGGAGTTTATCGCCAAAGCGCCGCACGTGATCTCGATTCTCACGTATCCGGGCTCAAGCCCCTACGAAGTGGCGGCCCCCGGCGAAGTGTTCTCCACCGCCAACGGCCAGCTGCGCCGCGAGCTTGGGCTCGACAAGGATGTCTACGCGCTTGAAATCGTTTCACCGGCCTCAGGTGTGGTCGACATGGAGATGGGCGTGAAGATGTTGGCCGACCGCACCATCGCCGACCCGGTGCGTAAGGTAGACACGCTTCTGATCTCGGGCGCGTGTTGGGATCCCATGCGCGCGGCGGTCGAGAACAAGGATGTGATCACCTGGATTCAGAAGTCCGCCCCCAAGGCGCGGCGTATCGCCTCCATGTGCACCGGTGCGTTTCTGCTGGCGGAAGCGGGGCTGGTGAAAGGCAACGTCACGACACACTGGGCACACTGCGATGCTTTGCGCGCGCACTACCCGCATCTGCAGGTGAACGCCGACAACATCTACATCAAGGAAGGCAACATTTATTCATCGGCGGGTTCGACCTCGGCGATGGATCTGGCCTTGGCGCTGGTGGAGGAAGATTTGGGTCGCAAGCTCGCGATGAACGTGGCGCGCCGTCTGGTGATGTTCTTAAAGCGGCCGGGCGGGCAATCGCAATTCTCAACGGCGTTGCTGGCCCAAACGCAATCGACGGGCGGCCTGAAAGACTTGCCGGAATGGATTGCCGATCACCTGGACGAAGATTTGTCGGTGGAAGCGCTGGCCGAGCGTGTGGGGATGAGCCCACGGAACTTCGCCCGGGTATTCACGGCGGAAACGAAGCTGACGCCCGCAAAGTATGTCGAGCGCGCCCGTTTGGAACGCGCCCGGCAACTGATCGAGGAGACCGGATTGCCGCTGCTGACCATCGCGTCAAAAGCGGGCTTTGAATCCGATCAGCAGTTGCGGCGCACGTTTCAGCGATGGCTGGGTGTGACGCCCGCCGAGTACGTCGACCGTTTCAGAAACAATGGCCGCAATCTGTCGATCCCGGTTGTCGGCCCCGGACTGAGAAAGAGCAGCGTTAGAGGTGCGCCTGAGGAGTTACAGCCATGGCTTCCTTAAATACATATACGCGCCGCAGTCTCTTGGCAGGCTTGGTCGTATTCGCCGGTGTGGCCGTACTGCCGGGCCATGCGAAGGCTGATGAACAGCTGACCAGAGTGGGCTTGATTGACCTGAATGTTCGGCCCGAATTTTTGAATGTTCCCGGTGTGAAGATCAGACATCTGTCGTTCTGGGCTTCGGGCTACACCAAGGCCACCAAGCAATCGGCGGCCCACAAGCAGGACCATGGCGAGGTGATGGCGCGTGCATTGATCAGTGCGTATCAAACGCTTTCACCGCGCAAGTCGCTGGAGTTGTTCATTGCCTCTCCCTTCGTGGAAAGCGATGGGCGCAAGCTGCTGGATGTAGAGCAACTGGGCTTTGCCTTTGACTGGTTTGCATCGCAAGGAGTGAAGATCGTCGCCATGACGTTTGTGGGCCGTAATACGCCCGCCTTGTCGGCGGCGCTCGACCATGCGGCGCGGCGCGGACTGGTGGTGCTGTCGTCGGCTGGGAACGGCCCGACACAGAACCCGGTGCCCGCGTATCCGGCGGCGTATCCAACGGTGATTGCCATCGGCACCACGGCCCTGAATGCCGACCGTAACGCCGAAGATGCCAAGCTGCATCAGATTGCCATGAGCGACAGCGATGTGCCGTCCGCACGCCGCAACTATGTCGACTATGGCGTGAAGGCACCCGTCCTGACTTCGGCGCAAGTGATGCGCGACCCGGAGGTGACGTCGCTGCTGGGCTCGTCGCGGGCAACTGTTGTGGCCGCTGGTGTGCTGGCTGCCGCAGCCGAGACCCAAAGCGTCGGCTCGATGCAGGAGGCGCTGGCGATCCTGGATAGCCTGACCGTGCAGTGTGAGGCCGATATTGCAGCGCGCGGTGTGTTAGATTTAACAGTGCTGCAAACCAGTGTGCGCGTGTTGCAGCCGTTCAAAGCGGAACGGACGCGTGACGCGGCTTAGGTGGTCGGAGCTTGTTTTCTCTTTTCTACTGTAAGCTTGAGCCCAAGTTTATCTCTGAAGGTTGTCATTAGTTTAGTTAAGCAGCTCCAAGATTCTGAGGTGTCTTGTTCGCATCTAATCTTAATATCTTGGGCTAATGCCTCTAACTCGACCATCTTAGGTCGAAGCGTAAATAGCTGTTCTGGTGTTAGCTCTGCGATGCCATGACTGCCTTCCATTTTGGAGGGCAGAAGCTGAGTTAGCGATCCTCTCATTTCTTTGTATGTTCGGAATAACTCTATCGCATCGTTATGAATTTCATCCAGCATCACTATTTCATTGAATAAATCATCTGCATTTAGCGAGAGCAATAAAGTGAGTTCATCAGTGCTAAAGTGAATTTGTTGTGGCAAGTTTGCGAAGGCTTTGACTACCTGCCACGCTCCTAGCTTCTGTTCGTCCGCCAACTTGAAGTGGAACTCGTTGTGCTTTTGGAATTGATTTAGGTGCGCATTAATTTTCATAGTTTTCAAAAGCAAAGATTTCGCAAGAGCAATTTGCGTGTCTTGTTTGGCGTCCTTCGCTTGTTTTTTTGAGTAGCGGAAAGCGAGTAATTGGACGCCTAAAGAAATCAAGCCGCCCACAACTGCGCCTGCTATGGCGGCCCAGAATTCACTATCCATCTTTACCTCATGTCACTGAATATTCTTTTTTAAGCCCACACCCCGCCGCGGTCGGCCATGGGGCCGCTCGCGGTGGGGTCGGGGAATTTCTTCACGACTTGGAACGATAAGCCGCCGGCTAAACCCATTGCCGCGTTGCTGTTGGCAAACAGGCCGGCCAAGTCGCGGCGTATGTGGTCAGGCAGCGGGTCTTTGGTGCGGATCATCATGTCGAAGGTGCGCGCGGCTTTGTGAAACATGCCGTCCATCTGCATTTCACCCAGACGCGACAGGTCCAGGTTGATCAGAAAACGCGTGCCTTTGCCCTTGCCGCTTTTTTTCTTGTCGCTGTCTTCGTCGCTGTCGCCTTCACGGCGCAGGATCAGGGCCACGCGTTCGATCTGACCGCTGTTGTTCCAGGGCATCGGCAGGGTGCGCCACTCAGCGCCGGTGTCGGCCGCGCGTGCCGCCATCTCGCGCACCTCGCCCGAGATTTGCGCAGCTAATTGCGCGCCGCGTGGGCCGGCCCGTTCTAAGCCCCTGAGCGCGCTATCACCCGGCCATTGTTTGGGGTCGCCTGAGCGCATGGCTTGCACAAACGCCATGGCGGCCAGCGCCGTGCGTGGCCCGCCATCGGGGATGGCTGCTGCTAACTGTGTTGCGGCTTGAGGATCGACGCGCTGCAACAGCTGAATGGACTCACTGAACGAGCCCCAGCCCATGGCCGGCGTGGACAACGGCATGCCCGGGGTTGATGGCGTGGGCGCTGACAGCACAATTCCGCCGGCAGGCGTGGTCGTGGGTGTGTTCGACGTTGTCGTGCCGGGAAGGATGGCGCCTGCAGCATCGGCGCGCGGCGGCTGAGTCGTGATCACTTCAAACGTGATCGTGGATCCCACAGGTACGTTGGCGCGGACATTCAATTGCAGTTCACCGGCCGGTGTCTGCACAACGACGGCCCCATTCGAAGGAGCCGCAATAACTTGCCCGCTCATGCGCACAATCACGGGTGTGCCTTCCACGGCCTTCGGTGGTGTCGGTGTGGTCAGGTTTAGACTTTGCGATGATGCCAGCTTCAACCCTTGTGGCTCTGTGCTTTGCAGCGGCACTGGTGTCATCGGCACAGCCGTGGGCTTTGGGGCTGCGGCATTTGGTTGCGCATTAGGTGTCGCTAAAGTTTGCGTGGGCTGAAGCCCAGCCGGCTGCACGGGCGTTGCTTTTGTCTGCTGTGTTGATGCGGGTCCTGGTGAGGCGATGGTCGCGTTCAGCGCTTGGGTGACTTGCGGTGTAATCGGCGCATTTGCGGCAGGCGCGGCATTCGCCAAGGCCTGCGGTATCGGCGCGCCTGGCGTTGCTGTTTGCAGGCTGACAATGCGCACCCCCAAGTCCGTACCCGGTTGGAAGACCTGCGCTAAGGTCTGTTGCAGTGGTGTTTGGGTCGCGGCTTGTACATTCGGCGTGACCGGGCCCGTTAGCACAAATGCAGATAACGGATTCACGTTTGCCAGCGGTGCTGGTCCTGTGGGTGTCCACGCTTGACCGGGTTGCAGCGGCACGGCTTGCGTGGGGTTGGGAATATTGACCGGTTTCTCAACGACAATAGGTGTGGTTTGCGCGGCAGCGTCGCGTGCGGTCTGTGTCAGTACCTGTTGTGCCGGTTGGCCATCAATCGTCACCATGCGCGCGGTGACCTGATTGGGTGCGCTGCGCAGAATTTCCAGCGCCACTTTCGCGCCGTCGTCCAGCGGCACGGCGGTGCGCACCGTCACGTCACCGGCGGGTGTGCGCAAAGTTACGGTTTGGCGCGCATCCGTTTGATCGGGGGTCGCGCTGTCAGTCGGTGGTGGGGCCTGCTGCTGGTTTGCCGCCAGCACCACGGTTTCCAGTGTTGCACCCGGCGGTAACTGCAGAATCTGGGGCGAGGGCTGCTGCACCACCACCACAGGGCCGCTGGCAGCCGCAGCCGCAATTTGAGGAGCGGGTGCTGCGGTGGGCGGGATGGTGGTCATGCGTGCTGTGGTGGGTTAGCCTGCCACCAAACGATCAGCGATAGCTTCCACATCCACGGCGGCCTCGGATGAAGGCGAGCGCACCAGAATGGGCGTTTGATTGCGGATACTTTCGCGCACGCGTGCATCGCGCCGCACAATCCCAGCCAGCGGCGGCGATATTTTTAAGAAGCCCTGACACGCTTTGAACAGCGTTTGGTAAATACGCTCGCCTTCGCGCGTCGAGTTAGCCGCGTTGACGATAATGCGAATGTCCGAGGCGGTACGCTCCATCGTGCTGATCTTGATAAATGCGTACGCATCCGTCAGCGAGGTTGGCTCGTCGGAGGTGACGATAAGAATAGTGTTGGCTGCTTTCGCCAGTTGCCGCACGGACTTTTCAACGCCTGCGCCCAGGTCAATGATGATGCGGTCGTAACGCCCAGCCAGAATCGCCAAGTCTTCGCCGAGGATTTGTAAACGCGATAAAGGAATGTTCGCCAAACTGCCCGAGCCTGAACGGCCCGCGATCACATCAAATCCGCCGACGTCGTATTTGATGGCCGCCTGATTCAACGCGACTTTGCCGGCGATGACGGCCCCCAGATCAAACTTGGGCATGATGCCCAACTGAATGTCGACGTTGGCCAAGCCTAAATCGCCGTCGAACAGCAGCGTTTTCAGGCCACGGCGCGCAAAAGCGTGCGCAAGTGTGATGGACACGAAGGTTTTGCCCACGCCGCCTTTTCCTGACGCGACCGCGATAATCTGGCCACGTTTAGCCGACACGGCAGGGCGGGTCGGCAGGCGCGGCTGCGACGGTGTTTGGTCGCTGGGGGGGCTCATCGATTAAAACCTTCGGTTCGAATACTTGTGGGCCGCAGTGTGGGCTCGGCCTGTTGTTGGTCTTCCGGCTGCGGCTGCAATTCTTCTTCCGGCGGCAGGATCATGCGCGCCATCGACACCGGATTGACGGCGCATAAACCAGTTGCCACGTGCGGATTCAAGCTGACTTCGCTGAACATCAGCTGGCCGGCGCTGGCGGCGGACAAAATGGAGCCCAAACGCCGGGTCATGTCCAGGCGCGTGGCGAGCAAGCGTGTCGCGCCACATGCGCCGAAGGATTCGCCAATGTCTGCCGCTTCCGATGCATCGCCGCCGGCCGCAATAACCAGGATCGGTTCCAGATCGGCGCTGGCGATCAGCGTTTTCAAGTATTCCATGTCGTGGTGGCTGAAAGGGTTCAGGCCGGGGCTGTCGATGAACACCAAATCGTATTTGGGCATCATCTCGTTGACGGCTTGGCCCACCTGTTCAGGCGTGCGCACTTGGCGCAGTTCCAATTCCAAAATGCTGGTGAAGGCTGAAAGCTGCTCCACTGCACCAGCGCGGATTGTATCTGCGGTGATGACACCGACAGGGCGGCCGGCAAGGCGCGCCCGTGCCGCAAGTTTTGCGGTGGCAATGGTTTTACCCGAACCTGGCGGGCCTACGAGCATAAACGGACGGGGTGATTTGCGTTCAGGGAGTGGCGCAAAGTCGAACTGGTCTTCCAATGCTGCGGCACACGCCATGGTGGGCGAGCCCACTTCAACAGCCGTCGCAGCCGTCACCAGTTTTTCAACAAGGCGGGCAGGAGTTCCGTGATACTCCAGCGCTTCTTTCACACGCTCGCCGAAAGCCGACGTATTGCGGCCCGAAAGCGCACGGCGGATATCGTCTTCGGCGTCTTCGGGGTCTTCCAAGGCCGCCGTAATGCGCACGCCCTGTCCGTCCGAGGCGCGTTGGGTCGATACGATAACCGCATCGTCCCCCAACTCCTCGCGCACCAGACGCATGGCTTCCGCCATGGTGGCCGCATTGTACGACTTTAAGCGCATGCCGTTTCCCACAACACGGGGACAAATCCCCATGGTCTCGTAACTTTAATCGTCCATCCCCATGGTCGCAATTGGGCGACTCTGAGGTACCAGGTGGTCTTTTGATCTCTATCCCGGCGTTTTAAGCATTTATCCCAAGTTAGATCTGGCCAACCGTTCTGATCTTGGCCTTGGGATGAATTTCGTTTTGCGACATCACCACGGTCATCGGGCGGAAGCGGTCGATGATCGAGCGCACGTACGGGCGCACGGTGGGTGAAGTCAGCAGCACAGGTGTTTCGCCTTGCATGGCGAAGCGTTCGAAGTTTTGGCGAACCGCTGAAATGAATTCCTGCAACTTCGACGGCGCCATGGCGAGCTGGCGGTCTTCGCCCGCACCGGTCAACGATTCCGAGAATTCCTGCTCCCATTCCGGTGACAAGGTCACGATCGGAATAATGCCCGCATCGTCCACGCCCTTGTCGGACAACTGGCGCGACAAGCGCGAGCGCACGTGTTCCGAGATCAACAGCACGTTGCGGGTAATGGCGCAGGCTTCTGAAACACCTTCCAGAATCGTCGGAAGGTCGCGGATGGAAATACGTTCGGACAGCAGGTTTTGCAGCACGCGCTGGATGCCGGCGACCGTGATCTGGCTTGGCACCATCTCGGCCATAAGCTTCTGATGTTCTTTGTCCAGTTCGTCGAGCAGCTTTTGTGTTTCGGCGTAGGAGAGCAACTCGGACATATTGTCGCGCACCACTTCCGTAAGGTGCGTGGTGATAACAGTCGGCGGGTCGACGACGGTGTAGCCGCGGAACAACGCTTCTTCGCGGTTCGAGGGGTCGATCCAAAGCGCAGGCAAACCAAATGTCGGCTCGCGGGTGCGTTCGCCCGGCAGCGAAATTTCTTCGCCGCGCGGGTCCATGACCAACAGCATATTCGGGCGCAGGTCGCCGCGGCCCGCTTCGACTTCCTTGATGAAGATCGCGTAAGAGTTGGCGGGCAACTGCATGTTGTCTTGAATGCGCACGGCGGGCATGACGAAGCCCATGTCGGTCGCCAAAGCGCGGCGCAGCGATTTGATCTGGTCTGTTAAACGGCGGTTGTCGTTGTTGATCAATGACAGCAAGCCGTAACCCAGTTCCAGGCGCACCTGGTCCATCTTCATGGCTTGGCTGATGGGCTCTTCCTGAACCGGCACTTCCTGCTTGGCCTTTACTTCAGCCAGCTCTTTTTCTTTGGTTTCTTTTTCCTGCTTCTGGAAGCTGACGTAGGCTGCCGCACCACCAGTGGCGAGGGCGAGCATCAGGAAGGGCAGCGCCGGCACGCCCGGCAGCACAGCCAGTGAGGCGGCCAGGAATGAACTCATGCCTAAGGCTTTCGGGTACTGCGTGAACTGGCCCGAGATGGCTTTGTCCGTCGGTTCAGTGAGGCCGCCCTTGGAGACCATCAAACCGGCTGCGGTCGAGACGATCAGCGCCGGGATTTGGCTGATCAAGCCGTCACCAACGGTCAGGCGGGTGTACATATTGGCAGCTTGCGAGAACGTCAGATCATTCTGCACCATGCCGATGATCATGCCGCCGATGACGTTGATGAACGTAATGATGATGCCGGCGATGGCGTCACCGCGTACGAATTTCGAGGCACCGTCCATGGCGCCGAAGAAGTCGGCTTCTTTTTGCAAGTCTTCGCGGCGAACGCGGGCTTGCTTCTCGTCGATCATGCCGGCCGACAAGTCAGCGTCGATGGCCATTTGTTTGCCGGGCATGGCGTCCAAGGTGAAACGCGCCGTCACTTCGGCGATACGCGTCGAACCTTTGGTGATGACCATGAAGTTCACCAAGGTCAGGATCGCGAACACGATCACGCCGATGACGAAATTGTCGCCCATGACGAAGCTGCCGAACGCTTCGATTACTTCACCGGCGGCGTGCGTGCCTTTGTGCCCGTCGGTCAGAATCAAACGGGTCGATGCGAGGTTGAGTGCAAGACGCAGCAAGGTTGCGATCAGCAGCACGACGGGGAACGAGTTGAATTCCAAGGCGCGCTTGATGAACACAACGGTCATCAGGATCAGCACTGAAAGCGTCAGTGACATCGCCAGCGAGATATCCAAAATCCACGACGGCAACGGCATGATCAGCACAACGAGGATCAGCACGATCCCCATGGCGAAGCCCAAATCGCCGCGGCGCAATGATGCGCCGACCCGCTCCGCCATCCCTGAGAACGCCTGGTTCATCGCACTCGGCGCGGCAGACGCTTGTCCGCCCGCAGCGGGTGCTAAAGCCTGACCCTGAGCGCTAGCGCCAGCGGTTGTGGCGGTGGTATCTGCCATCGTTATTCCTTCGGTTCGTTTTGCGTGGCGTGCACGCCCGCAAAATCACTGCCGCAAAATCATTGCGCCCGGTCCAAACGTTCGCGTTTGGGCCAGACTCCTCTCCACCCTCAGATTGGCCTTGAGGCGGTTAACAATGGGTTGAGATGGGCAAAATTTGCCGGGGTCGGTGGCAGGGCCCAGAATGGAAAAAAACAAAATAAAAACAATGATATAAAGAATCTGCCCAACGGGCTGTGTGGCGTCTGGGTTACGGTTAATCCGTTAACCCTTAAACCTTAAGGCCGAGCAGGTTGGGCAGGGCCGCCATGTCGGTAAAACAGACGGCCCCTTCGGCTTCCAAAAGTGCCGGTGCCGTGGTTGCGGCATAGCCCAAACAGCGCATGCCGGCGGCCTTGGCGGCTTTTGCACCGGCCGTGCTGTCTTCGACCACGATGCAGTCTTGCGGCGGCACGCCCATTTGCGCGGCGGCGTGTAGAAACACATCCGGGAAGGGTTTGCCGCGCGGCAAGGTGCGTGCCGTAAACAGAACATGATCCGCGAAGTATGGTTTCAGGCCCGTCAGCGTCAGCGTATTTTGCATTTTCGCCACCGACCCCGATGACGCGACGCAATAGTTGACGGTGTTGGCGCACACGGCTTCAAGCACACTTTCGATGCCCGGAATGGTGCGTAGTCCGCCGGCGAAGGCAGCGTCGCGCTGACGCTCATATTCCAGCACCCAATCTTCACGCAAAGCCTTGCCGATTTTCTCCTCGATGATGGACGCAACATCGGGCATGCGCATGCCGAGAAACAACGCAGCACTTTCAGCGGCTGTCATGGGCCAGCCTGATTCTGTGACCAAGCCCGACAGTACGTCGTTGCTGAGATGCTCAGTATCCACCAGAACGCCATCGCAATCGAAGATGACGAGGCGGGGAATCATTCTAGGGAAATGTGCTTAGGCGGCTTCGCCGGCGCCGGGCGGCGGAACGCTTAAGCCTTCCTGCACGTAGGTGTTCAGCTTGTTCCGCAGGGTACGGATTGAAATGCCCAAAATCTTGGCCGCATGGGTGCGGTTGCCCAGGGTGTGCTTCAGCGTGTCGATGATCAGGTCACGCTCCACATCGGCGACGGTGCGGCCCACCATGCTGCCGCCGGCGGCGGCATCGCCCGTCATGTGCCCTTCGATCAGAATGGCTTCCGTATTGATTTCGTTGCCGTTGGCCAGCAGCACGGCGCGGTGCATGGTGTTTTCCAACTCACGAACGTTCCCGGGCCAGCGATGCGCTCGAAGTGCTGCTATCGCGTCAGACGTCACAGGCCGTAGGGGCATCGCGTTTTCTTCGGCGCACTTCTCGGCGAAGTGCCGGGCCAAAGGCTCGATATCCTGCGGGCGTTCACGTAGGGCCGGGACAGCGATTTTGACCACGTTCAGGCGAAAATAAAGGTCCTCGCGGAACAGACCCTTCTTCACGGTCTCTTCCATGTTGCGGTTCGACGTGGCGATGATGCGCACATCGACTTTCACCGGCGTGTTGGAGCCGATGCGCACGATCTCTTTTTCCTGAATGGCGCGCAGCAGCTTGGCTTGCAGCTTTAAATCCATTTCGGAAATTTCGTCCAGCAGCAGCGTGCCGCCATTCGACTCTTCAAACTTGCCGATACGTCGCGCAATGGCGCCGGTGAAGGCGCCTTTCTCGTGGCCGAACAATTCGGATTCCAAAAGCTCGCCGGGAATGGCCGCGCAGTTGACCGCCACAAACGCCTTGTCTTTGCGCGGGCTGTTGCGATGAAGGAAACGCGCAATCAATTCCTTACCGGTGCCCGACTCACCCGTGACCAAAATCGACGCAGCACTGCCAGCGACGCGCTTGGCCATTTGCACCACGCGGTCCATGGCCGGATCGCGGTAGATCATGGTGTCGTTGTCGGCCGAGACCGCTTCCAAAACGGCCGCGATCATGTCCGGGTTCGGTGGCAGGGGCAGGTATTCTTTGGCGCCGGCTTTGATGGCGGCGACGGCTGCCTTTGAATCGGTGTCGATACCGCAGGCCACAACCGGCGCATTCAAACGTTCGGTGGCCATGGAATTGACCAGTTCGGCAATATCCAGCGCCACATCGATCATCACCAGATCGACGCCTTGGCCGCTGCGGATAATGTCGAGGCCTTGAGGGATGGAATCAGCTTGTAGCACTTTCGCGCCGCGCTGAATGGCAATGCGGCTGGCGGCGCCGATCTGTCCCTGAAGCGTTCCGATAATCAGTAACCGCATCGCCGCCGTAATCCTTAAATCCCCAACCTTAAAACCTTAAGGTGTTCACGCACTTATATATAGTGTTATCGGGCGGGAAGGCCCATCCGTCAACGCCTACGGTGTGGGCGAGGTGTCGACGTACTGCACTTTGGAGTCGGCGGGCAGCATGCTGTTCAGCAGGATTTCCAGCCGCCGCACGTGCTCTTTGCGTGCGACCCCCAGGATGCCCGCCATATAAATGTGCTGTATCAAACTTTCTTCAGCCGCATTGCGTTCCAGTTTTGTCGCAAGCGGGTTCAGCACGATGTTGGCCAGGGCCGCGCCGTAAAATGTGGTCAGCAGGGCAATCGCCATGCTGGGGCCGATCACTTTGGGGTCGGACAAATTGCCCAGCATCTGCACCAGGCCGATCAGCGTGCCGATCAGTCCCATAGCGGGCGCCAATTCGGCGGCCTTGCGCAGCACCGAAGAGGCACGGGAAATGCGCTCGCCCGAGGCTGCAATATCTTCGCGCAGAATATCGGCAATTTCGCGTTCGCTGACGCCGTCGATCAGCAACTTCAATCCGCGATGCAGAAAGGGTTCGCGCGCAAAACGCGCCAACGGCTGGCCTTGCAGTTTCAAGACGCTATTGCGCTTACAGTAATCGGCCAGTTCCAGCATCGTGTAAGCCGCATCCTGAAAATCGCGTTCGCGGCTGATGACGGTTTCCCGCAATGCCGCCGCCGTTTTGCGCATATCGCTGAGGCTGAAGCAGACCGTGGTTACAGCCAACGTGCCGCCAATGACGATCAGAACCGACGGGATGTCGATAAACGCACCGGCGCTGCCGCCTAAGCCGATTGCCGTCGCAATAAACAAGGCCGCCGCCGCCAAGCCAAAAATGGTGGCGTTGTCGTATTTATTGCGACGTGTAATCGCCGAAATGTCGGCTTGCTCGGCCATCAGTGCTCAACGTTTTGGTTGTGTGGGCGTTATTTGTTCTGCGTCTTGATGATTTCGGTCATGGTGATACCCAAGCGGTCATCCACCACCACGACTTCGCCGCGGGCGACGAGTCTGTCGTTGACGTAAATGTCGATAGCTTCACCGACCTTTCGATCAAGTTCAACCACAGCGCCACGGCCGAGTTTCAGCAACTCGTGGACCTGCATCGACGATTTGCCCAGCACGGCAGAAACCCGTACGGGAATATCGTAGACGGCTTCCAGGTCTTGGGCCGAACGCGGCTTATCGGGAATGTCCGTCGGCGGATCATCCCAGCTATCGTCGCCGTCGTCTTCTTTCTTCGGTCGGCTATCGGCCAGTTCGTTCAAGTCCAGGCCTTCAGTTTTTTTCTTTTTCTCGTTCGTAGGATCTTCTGACATCTCTTTGACCGCCTGGCTTCCGGATCACCCGGCGGTTCCCCAAACTTGGCCGACATCCTGGGCTTTATGCCCCGGTTTGGTCGCCACTGGTTTCAGTATCAAAGGCTTCGTTACCCACTGTTGCGTCGTGGTTCGCGTCTTCAACGTTTGTCGTATCGTTCTCGGGTGCAGTGTGTGCTGCTTGGGCCTCAGCGGCAAGGGCGGCGTTGGCCGCCGTTTCGTCAAAGTGCCCCGCCGTTTCGGCCACCATGCGCTCGATGTCGCGCCAAATGCGTGTTTCACTGCGTTCAGCGCCGCCGCCGTTCCATTCCATACGGGCGTCGCCCGGTTGAAGTTCGTAATCGGCCACCAGGACATGGGTGCCTTGGAAGCCTGCGCGACTGAACACCTCATCGAGGGCAGGGCGCAAGTCATCGACAATCATGGCATGGGCGCGGATCAGCAATTTCGGCTCGCCGATCACTAACGGCAAAGTCTGGCGGACGAAATCTGTAATGTTGTCCTTGGCGTATTCATGGGCCGTCGCCGGAATGGTTTTCTTGGCGATGGCGAACAGCAGGCGAATGGTGGTTTCGGCGATTTCGCGGTTGGCGACTTTTTGCTGCTCATCCAGCATCGTCAGGCCTTGCGCGATCAGGTTCAGCGCATCGGCGACATAGTGGCTGCGGGCTGTTTCAGCTTCTTCAAGGGCGGCCGTATGCCCGGCCACGAAACCTTCCTCACGCGCGGCTTCCACTTGCGACAGCGTGAACATCTGTTCGGCAGGTTGCTCGGGCGGCGGGGGCGGGGCTTCCATCGCTTCCTGGACCGCGCGCCGTTCGGCGTCGGCGGTTGCGGCCGCAGCCGCAATTTCTGCGGCTTTGCGGTCGGCGGCCAACTCCGACTTGCGCTTCTCGTTCGGCAAGTAAAGCTTGCGTGGGTCGTCAAACGACCGCTCGAACAGGAAGCGTTTTTGCGAAGTCCGTTGCGGTGACATGGGCAGAACCGAGGCGAGCGGTGATTAGTACACCAACTCGTCTTCCTCCTTGCCTTCCGAGATGACGATCTGGCCAGAACTCGACAGTTCCTTGGCCAGCGTGACCACGGCCGATTGTGCTTCTTCCACGTCGCGCAAACGTACAGGACCCAGCGAATTCATGTCGTCTTGCAGCATCTTGCCCGCGCGGCCCGACATGTTGGACATGAACAGTTCCTTGATCGGGTCCGAAGCGCCCTTCAAGGCCAAGCCCAGCTTTTCCTTCTCGACATGACGCAGCAGCGTCTGAACGCCAGCGGCATCCAAACGAATAAGGTCTTCGAAGGTGAACATGAGCTGTTTGATCTTCTCGGCCGACTCGCGATTTCGTTCTTCCAGGGCCGTGATGAAGCGGCTTTCGGTCGAGCGGTCGAGGTTGTTGAAGATTTCGGCCATCATCTCGTGCGCATCGCGGCGCGCCGTGCGGGCCAGGTTCGACATGAACTCGGTGCGCAGTGTCTTTTCGATGGATTCCAAAACGTCCTTCTGCACGGCTTCCATGTGCAGCATACGCATGACCACTTCCATCGCGAAGCCTTCCGGCAGCAGCGACAGCACGCGGGCCGCGTGATCGGGTTTGATCTTCGACAGCACGACCGCAACCGTTTGCGGGTATTCGTTCTTGAGGTAGTTGGCCAGCACCTGTTCGTGCACGTTGCCCAACTTGTCCCACATGGTACGGCCGGCGGGGCCGCGAATTTCTTCCATGATGAGCGAGACGCGGTCTTTACCCAAGCTCTTCATCAGCAGTCGTTCGGTTGATTCATACGAACCAACCAGCGAGCCGGTATTCGAGATGGCGTCAGCGAAGTCGACGAACAGGCGCTCAACGATGTTCGCGCCGATCGTGCCCAGGTTGGCCATGATCTGGGAGACTTCTTTGATCTCGTCGTCTTCCATCATCGAGAACAGCTTCCCGGCCTGCTCTTCGCCGAGCGAGAGCAGCATGATGCTGGCCTTCTGGGGGCCTGTGAGGCTGCGATAATCTTCTTTGACGCGCGCCATGTCTGTTTCCCTAACCCTCTAGGCCGTGAGCCATAAAGCCCCAAGGCCGCCGCTTACCCAAGTATAACTCAAACCCTGCCAAAGCCCCATGCCGGGGAGAGGGCAGAAGTGCTCAACTTTCCTGGTACAGCCAGGTCCGCAAGATCGCCAAGGCCTCTTCGGGGTGCTTGTCGACGATGTCGTTGATCTTACGCACCGACGACGCTTTCACGCGACCTTCAACCTTGTCGATATCAATCAGTTCATCCAGATCTTCGTCTTCTTCAGCTGCACCGGGCAGCGGCATCGGCACGCCACCGGGGCCGGTCAGCTGCGCCATGCCGCCTTCTGCGCTCATCAGCTGATCCTCGCCGGCCGGCATCGATTCGAAGGCCTTGCTGACCAGCGGACGCACCACTAGCACGATGACCAGGACCGCCACGAAGGCGACGCCCAGGCCCTCGGCCATGCGCATGATTTCTTCTTTGTTGAAGCCCAGCAGATTGAATTCCGCTTCGCCTTTCGCCAGGTCGTCGAAGCCTGTGAACGGCATGTTGATGACTTCAACCTGGTCGCCGCGGTTGGCATCAAAGCCAATCGTGTTGCGCACCAGGGATTCAATTTTGTCCAGGGTCTCTTGCGGTAACGCCTGATAGGTTTTGGTGCCGTCTTCGGCGGTGGTGTAGTTGCCGTCCACCAGCACCGCCACAGACAGGCGCTTCAACGTGCCTTGGTCGCGGATTTGGTTCACCGTCTTCTTCGAGATTTCGAAGTTGGTGGTTTCTTCGGTGCGGTTTTCGTTGGTCTGCGAGCGCGGGCCGCCTTGGCTGTTCAGGCGCGCATCAGGCTGGTTCTGGCTGACAGAAACGTTTTCCTGGTCGGCTTCCAGCGACGAGTTGGCTTCGGTGACGTTCACCGTCGAACGCGGTACGGCCTGGTCGGGGTTGAAGGTTTCGTCGTTGGTGACGACTTTGTCGAAATCCATTTCGGCGCGAACTTCCGCGCGCACTGTGC